>NZ_DBHLAM010000054.1:0-34667 GCF_057314195.1 Rodentibacter sp.
GCCATTGGCTTTTAGCTCCTGAATACACTCCGATTTCTCGGAATTAATTTACCTAATCCTAAGACCAGGACGACTTCGGTGCCCAGAAGCAAGAAAAATTCTTATTCTGTACACCATCTACGTAGGCTGATTAAGATTGCTCCCCTACGGTCTTGGACGGGGCTTGAATAGGTCAAGCACCAACCAGAAATTGGGTTATGGCTTAAAGCCATAACAAAGACGCGCAATTATAGAGTGAATCGATTTTCTTGTAAAGCCGCTTGTCTAAAAAAGATTCGAAAACAATGCTTTGATTATTTTCGGCGTGCAATCGCTTCGATTTCTAATCCCACATCTTTCGGCAAACGCGCAACTTCCACACAAGAGCGCGCAGGGAAGTTCGGGTGATGGTTTTCTTTGAAGAAGCGCTCATATTCCGTATTCACTGCCGCAAAATCGTTCAAGTCTTTCACGAAAACCGTAGTCTTCACAATATCCGCTGCAGTCAAGCCCGCTTGCTCAATAATTGCTTTCACATTTTCCAATGACTGACGCGTTTGCGCGACGATGTCTGACGGCACCGCATTGGTGGCAGGATTTACTGGAATTTGGCCGGAGGTGAAGACTAAATCGCCTAAATCCACCGCTTGCACGTAAGGACCGATCGCCGCCGGCGCCTTTTCGGTATGAATAACTTTTGTCATAGTAATTTCCTTGAGTAGTAAGAAATACGGCTATTTTTTCCGTACTTTTTCGTTAATCAATTTCTTTTAGCACATCGTCGGACAATTCGTTTTGCGAATTGTCGGTTGCTTTACCGTCGTTTACTTTAAATTCTAAGTTTTGGAGATATGCTTCACGGAAGGTGACGTAAGGATCTTGCGCTTGGCGTAATAACTCGGTGTTATTCAAGTTTTTCGCACGCGTATCCAATGTTTGAACGCCGTATTTGACTAATGACCAGGGACCACCTACCCATTCCCAAAATGGATACATATAAGCCGCATCCACCACTGCACCGGTTAATTGGCGCGGTGTGGTCGCATTATAAATCGGCAACACCATGTAAGCGCCGGGTTCTAGGCCGTAACTCCCCAAGGTTTCGCCAAAACCGCGTTGGTCATACACTTGGAGTTCCTTGCTAGCAGCGGCGAAATCAAACAAACCGCCTATACCGAACACCGTATTAATCCAAAAGCGGTTAAAATGGACGAACGCCTTTTTTGGCTCGCCTTCAACTAAACGGTTCACGAAACTGACCGGCTCGTCCAAATTGTTCGCCATATTGGACAAGCCGCCACTTATCGGAGCCGGCACATAATCGTGCCAACCTTTTGCCGCCGGTTCCAATACATAGCGATCCATCACGTTATAATTGAATTTCCACATGGTGCGGTTAAAACCCTCTAGCGAATCTTTGCGTTCGCCCTCCGCTTGCTTATTTGCACAACCGGTTAATACCATCGCCCCTAAAAGTGCGGTTAATATCGCTATTTTTTTCATTTGTATTTATCCGTAAGAAAAATCGGACGTATTCTAACGCGTAAAATCTATAACTCAAACGTAATCTAATAGATAAAACAATGTCGATTCTATTGTTTGCTTTTCGGTTTTAAATTTTGTCTGAGTTGCGCCGTCGGAGATTAGGTTCTCGGCGGATTAAGCCGATTCGACGCTTTTCAATGCGGTGCTGTTGAAGCAAGTGAAAATAAGTCGAGACAAAATACAAAATAAAAAGGATAGCTCTTAAAAGTCTATCCTTTTCATGTAATGCATTATCTTTTAGCCGTAAAAATGTGGCAGATTTTGGTTATTTCCCATCGACGCTCACACCATAGAAGGCATCGTAGCCGAACGGGCTTTGTACGTAGCCTTTCACGCGCGGGCTTAATGGCGCGAAGCCGACGGAGTGGGCCACCGGAATCCAAGGCGCTTGCTCGTGAACGATCACTTGCGCTTGCTTGTAAAGCTCAGTACGCGCTTGTTTGTCGGTTAAACCAATGGCTTTGTCTAACAAGGCGTCAAATTGCACGTTTTTGAAACGTGCCAAGTTTGAGTTGCCTGCGTTGGCGCTCGCTAATAATGGGGATAAGAAGTTATCCGGGTCACCGTTATCGCCCGACCAACCGAAAATTCCCGCAGTGAGTTCGCCGGCTTTCGCGCGTTTTTGGTAATCCGCCCATTCATAAGTGACCGGATTGGCTTTCACACCGATTTTTGCCCAGTCCGCCATTATCAACTCGGCCATCCGTTTCGGATTTGGATTGGAGGCGCGAATCACCGGTTGAATCCAGAAATCCGTTTCAAAACCGTTTGGATAACCCGCTTCGGCTAACAGTTGTTTGGCTTTTTGCGGATCATAAGGATAATCTTGGATGTCGTCGTTATAGCTCCAAATGGTCGGTGGTAACGGATTTTTCGCCGGTGTACCGGCGCCTTGGTAAACGGCATCGATAATCGCTTTTTTATCCACCGCGTAGTTTAACGCTTGGCGTACTTTTACATTATCAAACGGTGCTTTTTCTGTATTGAATGCGATATAGGCTACATTCAAGCCTTTTTGTTCCAAAAGCTGGACTTTCGGATCAGTTTTCATTTTGGCTAAGTCCGCCACATTCGGGAATAGAATCAAATCGCAGGTGCCCGCTTGTAATTTTGCATAACGCGTGGTGGCGTCCGGTACGATGCTGATCACTAAGCGATCAAGCGGCGTTCTGCCTTTCCAGTAATTTTCGTTCGCTACATATTGTGCCGCTTGATCGGTTTTGTAATCCACGAAAATGAATGGGCCGGTACCTACCGGGCGATTGTCAACGGTTTCAGGCGTGCCCGCTTTCATCATCGCGTCGGCATATTCCGCCGAATAAATGGAAATAAAGTCCATTCCCAAACTTGCCAAGAAAGTTGCATCTTTTTTGTTTAAAGTGATGCGAACCGTGTTGTCATCGATTTTTTCCACGGATTTCAATAACTCCGGAAATTTCATCGCGTTGAAATATGGATAAGTGCCTTTGGAGACGTTGTGATACGGGTGATTCGGATCAAGCTGACGTTGGAAGGAGAACAGCACATCATCCGCATTGAAATCGCGCGTCGGCGTAAATTCTTTAGTGCTGTGGAATTTCACGCCTTTGCGTAAATGAAAGGTGTAAGTTAAACCGTCATTGCTGATTTCCCAGCTTTCCGCCAAGGCCGGCTCAATTTCTGTCGAACCTTTTTTAAATTCCACCAAACGGTTATAAACCTGTTGTGAACTGGCGTTATAAGACGTGCCCTCCATCACTAACGCCGGGCTGAAGCCTAACGGCGCTTTAGCCGTACAGTAAACGAAAGTATTATTTGATGCAGCTTTATTGTCCGCGGGGACTGCCGGTTTGTTTGCTGAGCCGGATTGATCGCAAGCGGCTAAAAATAGCGTAGCGGCAAGCGTTAAGGTGGCTTTTAATGTCATACGCGTTCCTCATTGTGATGGTTAAACGGCGGTCGATCCCGCCGACAAGAAAATGCTATTAAGATATAAGCAGGTTGGCTTTTTCTTAAATAAAAAAATCGTCTTGATTATAACAAATCGAACTAAGAGAACGCGATTTGTACCTCGACTTCGCGCCTTTTCAAATGTGCTCGAGACCCGCCGGAAGCGGCTTCAATGCGGTGCTCGTAGCAGAGTTCAAGATGTCGATGTGAAAGCTTAGCAAGCCGCTCTCGTTCAATTATTTATTGCGTCGCTTTGGACGGAAAAATAAAAGACGCGACAATGCCGACGAATAACACGCCTAGCACGATAAATAAGCTCGCATTGGCGGAAATATGAATGCCTGTATCAAAGACTGCATGGTTCCAAGCTTGAATGCCCATTTTGATGCCGATAAAAAATAATAGTGCGATCACGGATTTTTCTAAGTGCACCAAATATTTCGTTAAGGCCGCCAAAATAAAATAAAGGCTACGCAAGCCCAAAATAGCAAAAATCATTGCCGCATAAACCAATAGCGGTTCTTGCGTGACGGCAATAACCGCCGGCACGGAATCGAAAGCGAAAGCGAGATCGGAGGTTTCGATTGCGATCAGACATAAAAAGGCCGGCGTGGCGTAACGCAACCCTTGACGTGTGACGGAGGAAATTTGTTCGGCATTTAATTCGGCGTGGCGAACGAAAAATTTTTCTTGCAGCAATTTAGGGAAAATCGGCATCGCTTTACCGGCTAAGCGTATGCTCCAGTGGTGTGTATAGTCTTCGATTTCCGGATTGTCCTTGCCGCGGGCGGTTAACATTTTCCAACCGCTCCATAAAACGAAGGCGGCAAAAGCAAAGCCGACCCAAGGACTGGCGGCGAATAAACCGGTACCCAATAACACGAAAACAGCACGGAAAATCAATGCTCCTAAAATTCCCCAATAGAGAATGCGGTGCTGTAACCGCGCTTTAATACCGAAAGAGGCGAAAATAGCGACGAAAACCATTAAGTTATCGATAGATAAACTTTTTTCCAATACATAGCCTGCTAAGTAAAGATTCGCCCATTCCGGTTCGAAACGAAGATAAAGATAGATATAAAAAGCCAGCGCTAAGGATATCCAAAAAAGCGACCATGCCGCCGCATTTTTTACCGTAATTTCTTTCGTGTGGCGATGGGAAATTAAATCAATATAGATCGAAAATAAGACAACGCCGAAGAAAACGATAATGGTTTCTAGGGGAAAGCCGAAATGCTGCATAAATAAACCTTAAATAAAAAATGGGGCCGCTATTCTATAACAAGCGGAGTGATTGACAAACGCTATTTTCTTTCTTTTTTAGGGATTTATTTTTTGTCGTATAAGCCTGTTTGTTGGATGTTAATTGGCTGATTTAGAAGTGATTTTTTTATTAATACTAGGCGACGGAGGTAAATTTATCTATTTTTACGTAAATTATCTCCGTCGCCGTTTTTTAAGCGCAATAGCGTCCAAATTAATAGTAGAGCGAAGACGGAAGAGGTGAGAAAAGTATAACTAAAGGCAGTTTGTAATGCGCCTTCTTGATTGCCGAGACGATGGCGATAAAACGCTAAAATAATGGATGACACCGCAATACCGAAACCGATGCCTACTTGTTGTACTATGCTTAACAGGGTTGAACCTGCGCCAGATTGGGTGCGGGACAAATCGCCCACCGTCAGCGTGTTAATCGCGGTGAAAATCATCGACATACAAGCACCGTACCACATTAAATTGAATAATATCCAAGCCGTCGCCATAGATCGCTCTAAAAATGCCAGGCAGACAATCGATCCGGTCATTAAAAACGACGCGGCAATTAATGTATTTTTATAGCCGAAACGGTTCAAAATACGCCCGATAAAGGTTTTGAAGATGATCGACATTAAGGCAATCGGTGCCAGTAACCAACCTGAAAGTTCGGCGCTATAACCAAATGAAAGTTGGAACATTAACGGCAACAAAAAAGGTACGGCGGAGCTCGACAGACGAATGAGTAAATTGGCGGAAATGCCAAGGCGGAAGGTACGAGTATCAAATAAGGATAAGGGCAAAATCGCGTACGTGTTTTTTTTCGCGTAGCGATAGTAGCCGAGTAGCAATGCGGTGCCGATCAGCAATGCGCCGTAAGCGATGGCAGGATAACCGCGACTTTCTCCCATTAAATCCAGCCCGAGAGTGAGTCCGCTTAGACCGAGGGCGAACAGTAAAAAACCGCTCCAATCTAATTTACCGATGCTTGGATTTAAAAAATTACGCATCACTTTGCCGGCAAAGAACATACCCGCTATGCTAATCGGTAAATTGATCAAGAAAATCCAATGCCACGAGGCGTTAGTCACTAACCAACCGCCTAGAATCGGGCCGATGATTGGGCCGATTAAGCCAGCGGTTGCCATTAAATTCCACGCATTGACCAGGTGGTTTTTCGGCACGCTCTGCACAATCGCAAATCTCGCCACCGGCATCATAAATGCGCCACCAACGCCTTGCAAAATGCGCGATAGTACTAATGCGTTTAAGCTCGTCGAAAGCGCGCAAAATAACGAACCAAGGGCGAAAACGCACACCGCTGTACGAAATACATTGAGCGTACCGAATTTATCCGCCGCCCAAGCGGTGAGCGGAATAAACAAGGCGACTGCCAAGGAATAAGCAATGACCGCCATTTGCATTTCTACCGGCGATTCGTGTAAGTCCGCCGAAACGGCCGGCAATGCGGTGTTCAAAATGGTTGCGTCCAGGCTTTGCATAAACAGCGCCATTGCAGCAACTCGGGCTAAGCCGCGGTAGTCTTTTGTTTCAGGTGTGGGTTGCATTGTCGAGAAATTGTTCAATAAAATCGGCAATAGAAGAAATATGGTTAATATCCAGCAAAGTGCATTTGGTTTCGAGCGCATAATCGGTGGCTAATGCCAACACGTTTTCATCGATTTCCGGCAAAGGTTTGCTTATGCCTTGGCGATGTAAAAGAATTTTCGGAATCGGCTCTTGTTTAAAGCCTTCGACTAAAACCAAGTCGGTCAGTGTCGGATCGAATTGTGTCGCAAGATAATGCAAGGAAACCGGTGCTGGCGTTTCCGTCATCATCGCCCAGCGCTTATCGCAAGCCATAATGACTTGTGCCGAACCCGCTTCTTTCATACGCCAGCTGTCTTTTCCTTCCTTATCCACTTGAGCGTTGTGATGGCTGTGTTTTATTACGGAAACGCGCAGTCCGCGCGCAATCAGTTCCGGAATTAATTTTTCCAATAAAGTGGTTTTGCCGCTACCACTGTAGCCGGTGATGCCGAGAAGAGGAATTTGTTTGTTCATCATTAAATAAAACGACCTAAAAAGTCATCGTGTTTTGCCTGTTGTAGAAAGTGTAAGAAAGTAAAAATTGTTAAGAAAGTATTCTTAACAATACCGGCTTAAATTCAGTCCGAGCAGCGAATTTTCTGTCGTAACGTTTTACCAATACAAAAGAACACGCGGTGAAAAGGAAAATAATGAGCGCACGCAACGGTTCATTATCGCTGATGCGGTCGGAAAATAAGGTGGCGAATAACAAAGCAGCAAGCGGCACGATATATGTCAACAAGGCGGAAAGCAGCATGGATTTTTCTTCTAAGCCGATTTCGACGATTTGTCCTGCGCGTAGCGGCATTAAAGATGCCACGCTGAAAATATGTTCGCCGCGCTTGCCGTTGAGTTCGGAAAGACTGTTCCCTCCGCAGCCGCTTTTCGCCGCGCATTGTCCGCAGGCGCTTTGCGATTGACATTTCACTTTGGCAATACCGTTTGCATAGTCGAGCACGACCGCATTTTCTCGTAACATTTAGGCTTCCCCCATATAGATATCAAAGCGGTGATTTTTTGTTTCGCGACTAAAGTGCGGCGGTTTCTTGCAAAGATATTCCGCATAGTCCGGACGTTTTACCACCACCCGTTTTTTGGCTAATTGTAAGGCGGGGGAAAGCAGCTTGTCCGCATCTGAATCCGCACCGACCAAGTATTGAAACACACGCATTTCTTTTTTCACCAAGGCGGATTTTTGTTTGTGCGGATACATCGGATCGAGATACACCACATCGGCACAATCCGTTTGCGGATTGAGTTCGTTAATCTGTCGAACGTTCAACAAGCGTAAATTTTGCCGCAACATCGCGCCGATTTCTGCGTTTTGATAAGCGCGATTTAAACCGTCTTGCAACAGCAAATACACGACCGGATGACGTTCTACCAAACGCACTTGGCAACCGAGCACCGCCAACACGAAAGCGTCCCGTCCTAAACCGGCCGTCGCATCAATCACACTCGGTAATTCTACGCCTTTAATGCCCACCGCTTTAGCCACCGCTTCACCGCGCCCGCCACCGAATTTACGGCGATGCGCCATGCTTCCGCCCACAAAATCCACGTAAACTGCGCCGAGTTTTGGCTCGTCCAGTTTGCGCAGTTCTAAACGTTGATCCGTTTGAACAAGTGCCAGCGGGCTTTGTTCATCGTGAACAATGTGTTGTTCTGCGCAAAATGCGACTAATTCGGCGAGCGTTTTTTCGGTGGATTCCGAAATTAATTGAATCCTTACTTGCGAATCAGCCATACGCCGCTTTCCATGTGATCGGTGTAAGGGAATTGATCGAACAATGCCGCCCTTTCAATGCGGTGCGTTTTCGACAGTTCAACTAAGTTGTCGCACAATGTGTGCGGATTGCAAGAAATGTACAAAATGCGATCGTAATTTCGCACTAATTTTACCGTTTCCGAATCAAGCCCTGCACGCGGTGGATCCACAAAAATTGTATTGCACTCGTAAGATTTCAAATCAATGCCTTTTAAACGATTAAATTCACGCACGTCGTTTATCGCTTGAGTGAATTCTTCCGCCGACATTCGAATGATTTGCAAATTTTCCACGCCGTTTTTCGTGATATTAAATTGCGCGGCTGCCACCGACGGTTTGGCGATTTCCGTTGCCAAAACTTTGCGGAAATTTTGCGCCAACGCAATGGAAAAATTGCCGTTGCCGCAATAAAGTTCGAGTAAATCGCCTTCACTATTTTTTGTGCAATCAATTGCCCATTCCAACATTTTGCAGTTTACCGCCGCGTTTGGCTGAGTGAAGCTGTTTTCCACTTGGCGATAGACATAATTACGTCCGGCTACCGACAAAATTTCATCCACATAATCGCGTTCCAAACAGATTTTTTGTTTACTGGCGCGAC
Organism: Rodentibacter sp.; assembly: GCF_057314195.1. NCBI lineage: Bacteria > Pseudomonadati > Pseudomonadota > Gammaproteobacteria > Pasteurellales > Pasteurellaceae > Rodentibacter > Rodentibacter sp. The sequence continues at coordinate 8,667 of NZ_DBHLAM010000054.1, forward strand.
CGATAATCTGCAGGTCAAAACCAAGTGCGGTTAACTTTTCTTTTAAATTTTTTGCCGCCCGTTGCCATTCGTCTAAAAGCGGCTTGTGATACAACAGGCTGACGATGATTTGATTGCTCAAGGTGCTGAGATAATCGATTTGGAATAATTTTTGGTGCAGCACTTCTTGTTCTTTTAATAACGCGAGTAAGCTTTTCATCATGCGATTGATGAGTTCGCCGGCAATCGGAAATTCATCAATGCGATAGCGTTGTTTGGTCGTTTGATCAAACATAATGTGATAAAAATCGCCTTTTTCGTGCCAAATGCGAAATTCTGCCCGCATACGATAATGGCTGGGCGGAGAGGCGAAAACTTGAATTTCCGGGGCGTTAAACGGGCGCAAAAGTGCGGTCAGTTTTTCGTATTTTTTTTGCAGTAGTTCGCTGTATCGGGATATGGGTAGTTGCATTGAAATGATATTCGAACGGTAAATATTGGTAATCTTGTCTAACTTGAGCCGCTTTGGCATATTAATACGGGCATCAATGCGCTTGCGGCAAAACGCATATCGCGAAGTGTATTTTCAGCACCGCATTGAAACCGCTCATAGCGCGTTTCCAATGCGGTGCTCATTCGGGATCCCGCCGCAGCCAAAACAAAAGGCAGGCTTTAGCCTGCCTCATTTGTTTGTCTTATTCGCCGGAATAATCTTCGCCGCCTGCCGCGTCACTTACATCGCCCGATAAGGTGTAAAGACGTTTGCTCGCACTGATGTGGGTGCGGTATTTGTGCCAGGTTTTTTCAAAAAAGGTTTCGGCCGCACGTTCGCCGCGACAAAAAGCGACAAACGCTTTTTCTTCTTTTGTCGCCGGTTTGCGCTCACCCAAGTCTAACGCTTTGAAGGCTTGGCCATATTGTTCAAGCACTTGCGATTCTTTAATCGTGTAATCGCCATGACGCGAAAATCCGCGCGGATAATTTTTGTCGTCAAAAAAACGACGGGTTACGCTAAAACTTGCAGCCATAATCTTCTCTCTTTTTTCATGTGCAAAATGGGCTGGCATTAAACCAATTTTTCGTTATTTTTGCAATAAACCTTTTACGGTTTCCACGTAATCCTTAACGAAATCATCGTAATTCAATCCTTCGGGATTCACGCGGAATTTGCCGTTCACGTAAAAATCAGGTACGCCGCGCACGCTGAATTGATCCGCCGCGTTCACTTGTTTATTTACCAAGCCATTTACTGCAAAACTGTTAATGCCGCCGTCGAATTGTTCGGCGGTGACACCGTTATCCAAGAAAATCGCGCGGATGTCGTCCATAGAGCGCAACGCGTCTTTTTGCGCGGCTTCAAATAACGGCGCCTTCACTTTGCTTTCTGCGCCTAATGCCATCGCTAAGGCCCAAGCGCGAGTCAGGTTTTCTGATTGGCGGCCTAAAAAATTCACGTGATATTGCTTAAACGCCACACCTTCCGGCAAGCTGTTTTTCACTTGCTGCGGAATTTTGTATTCCATTTCAAAGGAATAACAATGCGGGCAGTAGAACGAGAAAAATTCAATCACTTCTTTTTGCGGTGCCGCTTGTTGGCTTACTTGAATGTATTGTTTGCCTTCTTGCAAATTGGCTGCGAACGCGTTGGCCGATATTAAAGTTGTTGCGCTTAAACCTAAGGCGAGTAATATTTTTTTCATTTTGCTTTCCTTGTTTTATTTAATGATACCGCGCGCTCTTAAAAGCGCGCTTTTAAAATCTTCTTCGTAATCTTTTTTAATGCCGGGAATCGGTTCGTGTTTGTCGGTACCGCGCATTTTCAATTGATAAATAATCACTTCATCGCTTAATTCCGCCAGCGGTTTGCTGAAACCCGCTTCATCGGCGATTTTTTGCAAAATTTGCAGCAGATTTAAATCGGGCGCTTCAGCCCAATAAGGCTGTAAAAGTTCTAATACCTCGTTCAAACGCTTACATTTCATTGCTATTTCCTTTTGAATCGTAAAAAATAGCGTCATCTTACTTCAAACGCTGACGGAATAAAATATGGCAATCACAATAAGTGCAGTTATTTTGGCAGGCGGCAAGGCGCGCCGAATGGGCGGTTGCGACAAAGGGCTACAACTTTTGCACGGTAAGCCATTAATTGCCCGCGTTATTGAGCGTTTACGTCCGCAAGTCGGTGAGATTGCCATTAACGCTAATCGCAACCAAACGGAATATGCCCGGTTTGGTTTGCCGGTGTTTGCCGATGAATTGTCCGATTTTCAAGGACCACTAAGCGGTATGAGCACCGCATTGACGCGCGCAACCACGGATTTTGTGCTGTTCACGCCGTGCGACAGCCCGTTCTTTCCAGAAAATTTGCTCGTCAAATTAAAACACGCCGTGAAAACCGAACATGCGTTGCTCGCCTATGCATGTGATGAAGAACGCGAACATCCGACATTTTGTTTGATGTCAGTATTGCTGAAAGACAAATTGCGCGATTATCTTGCTTCCGGCGAACGTCGCTTGCTGCAATTTATGCGTGAAAACGGTGGGGTTGCGGTGAGATTCACCGAAAATGAGGGGCGTTTTGTGAATTTTAATATGTTGGCGGATTTGCGATAATCTTTCGATGTTTTCTCGATTGGAGATTTTTTAGAGACGCTTATGCAAAGAACAGATTTATCGCGTTATTTTACGCCTTTACACATCATTACCGCGCTTTGCGCAGCAGTTTACTTACTGCAACAAATCGGCTTCGAAGCACCGATTATGCAGGCTTTTCATTATCCGCTTGATTTCCAAGATTGGCAGCTTTGGCGTTATGTGACGCACTCGCTGGTTCATTTGTCAAACGTGCATATTGTGGCGAATTTAGCGTGGTTTTGGTTATTCGGCGGGTTGATCGAGCGTTATTTCGGTGGACTTAAGCTGTGTTTGATTTTTCTGGTGTCCGCAACAGTGAGCGGCGTCGTGCAAAATTATTTCTCCGGTCCGGATTTTTTCGGGCTGTCCGGCGTGGTATATGCGGTGTTGGGTTATGTGTTCGTGTTGGACAAGCTACAGAATAATATTTTTGATTTGCCGAAAGGCTTTTTTACGATGTTATTGGCGGGATTAGCATTCGGTTTTGTGAGTCCGTTTTTTGATATTTATATTGGCAATGCGGCGCATATTGCAGGCTTGGCGGTTGGGCTTACGTGGGGATTTATCGATAGCCAAATTCGCTCCGATCGGGTAGAGTAGGCCGCTATTCATGGAGAATGCCTAGATGAAACAATCTCTTCGTCATCAAAAAATTATCGATCTGGTCAATCAATACGGCTATTTGAGCACGGAAGATTTGGTTAGCCGATTGGAAGTTAGCCCGCCAACCGTTCGTCGGGATTTGAATATTCTGGCGGAACTGGATTTGATCCGCCGTCATCATGGCGGTGCAGCTTCGCCTTCTTCGGCGGAAAATTCCGATTATATCCATCGCAAACAATTTTTCTCTTCGCAAAAAAACCGCATTGCACAAGAGGTGGTGAAATTTATTCCGAACGGCGCTTCCTTATTTATCGACATCGGCACTACGCCGGAAGCCGTGGCGAATGCATTGCTTAATCACGAACGTTTACGCATTGTTACCAATAACCTTAATGCCGCCCATTTGCTGCGTCAAAATGAAAGTTTCGAGATTACGATGGCGGGTGGCTCGTTGCGCATGGATGGCGGTATTATTGGTGAAGCAACGGTGAATTTTATTTCTCAGTTCCGTTTGGATTTCGGTATTCTCGGCATTAGCGCCATTGATGCTGACGGCTCGCTACTGGATTACGATTACCACGAAGTGCAAGTAAAACGTGCGATTATCGAGAGTTCGCGGCAAACCTTGTTGGTCACCGACCATTCCAAATTTACCCGCCAGGCTATCGTACGTTTAGGCGAATTAAGCGATGTAGAATATTTATTCACCGACGAAGAACCGCTTACGATTAGTCAATATTTACAAAACGTGCAAACCAAATTGGTGTTGTGCAAATAACGGCAGCGCATTGAACGAACGGCCTAGAATGAACAGTGTAGAACGGTGTTTCAATGCGGTGCTATTTTGGTAGGACAATAATAACGAAAGCGGCCGAAAGGCCGTTTCTGTTTCTGATTAGCCAAATGAACTCGCCGCAGAGCACCGCATTGAAACCCCGAAAAATAAAACGCCGTCGAACGACGGCGTTTTGAACGCGATGATTTATAAGCTGAACGCTTTGATATAAGGCAATTTGCCCTTTTTGAGCATTTCCTGAATGCCGCTTTGGTGGTCGTTATTGCCTAAGCCGCGCAATTCAAAGGTAATGCCGACGCTGTTATCGTAAACCACTTGATTTTGGCGTTGATTTTGATGACTGGTGACATAACGTCTTGCACCAACGCCGATAGCCCAACAACAGCTGTTATATTGTAGGCCGACATATTGTTCCACCGGTTTCTTAAGCGCCAAGTCTTGGTAATATTTGCCGACCAGCGCCCAGTTATCCGTCACTTCCCAAGCCGCAACCAAGCCAAGCTGTTGAATATCTTGGTTATACGCGTTCGCCGAACGGCCTAAATTTTGGTCGATATAATCTCGGCTGGCGTAACGATAATTTAATTGAATTAAATTATTTTTTTTCGGATTGTATTCAATGCTACTGTTTGCCAGTGAAGTTTTCTTTAACTGCGTATCGTATTGATAGCCGGCATGCCAGTGCCAATTATCATTAAACTTCCAGTTGGATTCCAGCGCCCAAGAGGACGACGAACGCGAGGTGCTGTTGGCCGGATTGTTATCAATACGCGAAGCGTTTAAATAATAAATTTGGCCGGCGGAAAGATTAAAACGTTCATCGGCGTGGCGATCGTAAAAACGCGTAGTGCCGCCTACCGTGACTTGGTTTGCGGAGGCGATGCGGTCTAAACCGCTGTAACGGCGATCGCGAAACAATGAGTAGAAATCCTGTTGAACCAGCGCAGAATCGTAACCGTAGCCCAAGTAATCATTGGTGCGGCTTGAACCAATATCGCTTTGTGCGCGGTACGGGCGATATAAATACTGAATATGCGGCTCAAAGGTTTGGGTGTAATTTTTCAAGAACGTGGTATCGCGTGCGAGAACCGTTTGTAAATCTACTTTGAATTGCGGAATTACTCGATTGATGCGGCTTTTCACGTCTTCCGCGCGGCTGCTGTTGCCTTTTTTCTGTTGGTAATGGGTGGCGTAAAGTTTGCTTTCGATATTCAAACTGCCGTATTTATTCGACATGGAACTGGCTAAACTCGGCTCGATGTGGAAACGCCAGGCCGTCGGCATTAATGCGCTGTCATTGTCGAAGCGCACCGCTTGTGAGAAAAGTTTGAAATCCAGCCAGCCGTTCGCCAAATCGTTTTGGTAATAATTAAAATCGATTTGTGGCAAGGCGCGATAAGGGCCAATATCGACTTCGTCAAAAATTTGGAATTGGCGGACGGAAACGGCGAAATTGTAATTCGGTTGATAATAAGCAACACGCGCATATTGGTTGGCGTAACCGTCAGTGCTATCACCGTAGTTAGAATCGAAATCGGTGAAATAGCGTTTATCGCTGACGCGCGTGTAATTGACGTTTAAACGCCAGTTTTTCAAGAAGGCGGAACTGTGATTCCAGTAAAATAAATGGCGTTTGCGGTTATCATTATAATATTCGTCGTAACGATCGTGGCCTAAATATTCAGCGGCGATCTTACCTTTTCCGACGGGCGTTAAATAACGGAACTCGCTGTTTAACTGCCAACCGCGATGTGACATATACTTCGGCGTGAATGTGGCGTCGTAATTTGGTGCGATATTCCAATAAATTGGTTGGGCATACCAATAACCATCGCGGCTAGACGTCCCGGCGCTCGGGATTAATAAACCGGAACGGCGGCGATCACCGATAGGTAATTGCAAGTAAGGCGTATAAAAAATCGGTACATTGAGCACTTTAAAGCGCGCGTGCCACATTTCCGCGTATTCTTCCTGAATATGTTGGATTATTTCGGCCGCGTCTACTGCCCACGCATTATCGCCCGATAAACAAGACGTAAAGGTCGCATTTTTCATGACCCGCGTGTTGTTACGTAATGCAATGTCTTGGGCTTCACCGCGCCCTTGGCGACCGACTAATTGATAATTTGCTTCGCGGATGTTGCCGTCTTTCGAATCTAAATCAAAATCGGCGCTTTGCCCACGCATCTGGATTTGCTCATCTTTATAATCAAATCCGCCGCGCACGTAAGCAAGGCGTTTCAATGCGGTGCTCTGTGGAACACTCGTTTGTTTCACTTCCACAGAGTCGGCGATTAAATGGCGATTGCCTTGTTTTAAATCCGCATTGCCTTTGTAAAGGGCGCTGTGCGGCTGATTAATTTCAGCTTCGTCCGCGGCGATATAAACCGGCAACATATTTGGATCGCCTCGCACCGCTTCACCGCTAAATTTCGGCACGCCCGTCAAGCATTGCGCGCGTAAATCCGCCGAGCTCGTTTGGCTGTAAAGTGCGGCCAGCATCGAAAGGGAAACGAAAGTATATTTTTTATTCATAATTCAGAGCTTTTCATTAACCAAATTGGCGCCGATTATACTGGAATATCATTTGCAACAACAGCCATTTATATGGTCGTTGACCAGCCCCATGGCCTGCATAAACGCATAACAAGTCGTTTCTCCTACGAACACAAAACCGCGTTTTTTCAGCGCTTTTGACATGGCTTTGGAAATCTCGGTTTTGGCCGGCACGACGGATAAATCCGGCACATCGTTGATAATCGGTCGGTGATTGACGAAAGACCAAATAAAATCGCTGAAATTTTCACCACGTTTTTCCATTTCCAAAAACGCGTTGGCATTTTTCACAATCGCCTCTAATTTGGCGCGATGGCGAATCAATCCGGCATTCTGCATAAGTTCGTCAATATCCGAGGCGGTCATTTTTGCCACGTTTTTCGGCTCAAAATGATGAAACGCCGCGCGGTAAGCATCGCGTTTTTTCAGTACGGTAATCCACGAAAGCCCCGCCTGTTGCCCTTCCAAACAAATTTTTTCGAATAACTTTTGGCTGTCAAATTGAGGCTTGCCCCATTCGTTGTCATGATAATCGATATAAATTGGCGAATCGCCCACCCATGCGCATCTTGTCATGCCATGTCCTTTTTCAGTTGTTGATAAACCGCCGTAAAGTTCGGCATTATGCCGCGCCATAAATAAAAGGAATGCGCAGCCTGCGCCACCAGCATGCCAAAGCCGTCACTCAGATTGGAGAGTCCCAAACTTTTGCAATGGGCGATGAACGGCGTGTCGGCGCCTTTTGCGTATTGCATATCGTAAAAGGCGTTGCCAAGTTTGAGTGTGTCGGAAGCCACCGATGCGGTGCTCCCACGCAGTCCCGCGGAGGTGGCGTTAATGATCAAATCATAAGATTGCGCCGGCACGGCTGTCATCGCCGCCGCTTGAATTTCGCCGTAATACTTAAATTTTTCGACTAAAGCTTGCGCTTTTTCCAACGTGCGGTTCGCTAATACGATTTGTTGCCCGGCTTGCAATAACGGCAATAATACGCCTCTGGCCGCGCCGCCTGCGCCGAGTATTAAAATGCGTTGATGTGGGCGAATCCAGTTCAAGCGTTCCAAATCCGTGACCAAACCGACGCCGTCAGTGTTATCTGCATACAGTCGGCTGTCATCCCGTTTTATCAAGGTATTGCAAGCCGCCGCGAGTTTTGCGCGTTCGCTTGATTCATCGGCGAGCTGAAACGCACGTTCTTTAAAAGGGGCGGTAATATTGCAGCCTTTGGCGCCGGCTGCAAAGAACTCGATAAGTTGTTGCTCGAACGTTTCAAGATCGCCTAATTTCGCCACATATTCCATCTTTTGTTTAGTTTGTTCGGCAAATTTGCTTTGAATCAGCGGCGACTTGCTTTGTGCAATCGGGTTGCCCCACACGGCATATTGATCGACATAATCGGTCATAAATTATCCTTGTCTAAAAAGTCGATTGGTAAGTAAATCGCGAATTTCCGACGGATTTTGCGCGTCACCTACCGATTCATCAAGCACCGGAAAATGCTCACCAAATTGTAACCGCACTTCGTCCGCCGTTTTACAGGGGGCGTCGCCCGTTAAATTTGCGCTGGTGGAAGTGAGTGCAAAACCGCACGCCTGGCATAACGCGTTCACCGAAGGATGATCGCATAAACGTACGGCAATGGTATCAAACTTGCCCGTAAGAAAATGAGGCGTACCCGATTTTGCCGGCACAACCCAGGTGGTTGGGCGGTTGTATTTTTGTTGCAAACGTGAAAGTTGTTCTGCGTTGAGTTGTTCAAAAGCTATAAAAGGACGTAAAAAATCCCAATGCGGTGCCACCAAAATCAGCCCTTTTTCTATCGGACGTCGTTTTACATTAAGCAATTTTTTAACCGCGCTTTCGCTTAACGGATTACAACCTAAACCGAAGACTGCTTCAGTGGGATAAGCAACGACTTGATCTTGGCGTAGAAGTGCGATGATTTGTTGTAAATTCATGACGAACCCTCAAAAATATGACGACAAGTTTTGTTCGCGCATTGCATGATTCGGTGTTCCTCGTTTTCACTTTTTAACAAGGCAAGCGGAAAATTGCATACCGGACAGGTCATTTGATAGGGTTTTGCCGGCAAGGAAAATTTGCAGTGGGGAAAGCGGGTGCAACCGTAAAAGGCTTTGCCTTGCCGCCCGCGGCGCGCCACTAACTGCCCTGTTTGACAGGCCGGGCAAGGAATTGATACTTCTGTTTGCGGTTTTTCGTGCACCACGAAATTACAAGTCGGATAGGCGCTGCAACCGATAAACATGCCGAATGCGCCTTGTTTGAGTTGCAAAATAGCACCGCATTGAGGGCAGTGCTCGTCGAGTTCTTTCAACACCTTGTGCTCTGCGCGTTGCAACGGACGTAAATAGCCACATTCAGGATACGCCGAACAGCCTAAAAACAGCCCTTTTTTACCATTTTTGATCTGCAAAATAGCACCGCATTGAGGGCAATGTTCTTCGCGTTTGGTGTGATGAAACAGGGATTTTGTCATCATTACTCCCGCTATACTAACATTGCTTCTAGCGCCTCTTGCGCTTCCAGCCAATCCACTTCCAACTTTTCCAACGTCTTCTTCGCGTCCACTTGCTGCGCTAAAAGTGCGGTCAATTTTTCTTTATTTTCTGCATTGTAAAGTTCCGAATCTGCAAGGCTGTTTTCAATTTCTGCAAGCTGTTTGGAGACGTTGTTCATTTTCTCTTCCAACTGCAAGATTTTTTTGCGCAACGGCGCGGTTTGTTGGCGTAATTCTGCTTCGCGGCGTTTTTGTTCCTTACGATTCTGGCTGGAATTGGCATTTTCTGTGTCTGCTTTTTCTTCGGCGGATTTTGTTGTCGATTGACTATTTTGCTCTGTCAGCCATTTTTGATAATCGTCTAAATCGCCTTTAAATTCTTCCACTTGCTTGTCGTGAACCAAATAAAATTCTTCCACAGTATTGCGTAACAAATGACGATCGTGTGAAACCACCACAAGCGAGCCTTCGTAATCCACTAAGGCTTCCGTTAAGGCTTGGCGCATATCCAAATCCAAGTGGTTGGTCGGTTCGTCAAGAAGCAGCAAATTCGGGCGTTGCCACACAATTAACGCTAAAACCAAACGTGCTTTTTCGCCACCCGAAAAGGATTTTACCGGTTGATTTACTTTATCGCCGTGGAAGGCAAAACTGCCGAGATAATCGCGTACTTGTTGCTCCGTTTGTTCCGGCGCAAGTTTTTGCATATGCCAAAGCGCTGATTCTTCTGCGCGCAAGGTATCTAACTGATGTTGCGCGAAATAGCCAAGCTGTACGCCTTTTGCAAGCTGAACTTTGCCTGACAAGGCAGTGAGTTCTCCGGCTAAAAGTTTAATCAGCGTGGATTTCCCTGCGCCGTTTTTGCCGAGTAAACCAATGCGCGAACCCGGTACGAGATTGAGCTTAATTTTACTCAAAATTTCGACCGCACTTTCCTTTGTTCCATAACCCGCGCTCGCTTGTTCAAGCATCATCAGTGGGTTGGGCAAGGAGGCCGGCGGGCGAAATGCAAAGGTGAACGGATTATCCGCATAAGCGGGCGCGATAAGCTCCATGCGCTCCAAAGCTTTTACCCGGCTTTGCGCCTGTTTCGCCTTAGTCGCTTTGGCTTTAAAACGATCAATATAACTTTGTAAATGGGCAATTTTTTGTTGCTGCTGACGATACATTGCCGCTTGTTGCGCTAATTTAGTTGCGCGTTGCGTTTCAAAGGAAGAGTAATCACCGGTGTATTCGTTTAGTTTTTGGTGTTCGATATGCAGAATTTTATTTACGATGGGATCAAGAAAATCGCGATCGTGTGAAATCAGCACCAGCGTGCCTTGATAATTGATTAACCAGCGTTCCAGCCAAATCACTGCGTCTAAATCCAAGTGGTTGGTCGGTTCGTCCAGCAATAATAAATCCGACGGACAAAGCAACGCTTGCGCCAAATTTAGCCGCATTCGCCAGCCGCCCGAGAAGGATTTTACCGCCTGTGCGGTTTCCGCTTGAGTAAAACCCAAACCGTGTAAAAGGGTTTCAGCGCGCGATTGAATCGTCCAGGCATTAATCGTATCAAGCCTATCGTGAATGCGTGCAATGGCATTGCCGTCATTGCGTTTGTTGGCTTGTGCCAGTTCGGCTTGCAAACGGCAATATTCGCGATCTCCTTGAATTACATAATCCAGCGCGGAAATTTCCAATGCCGGCGTTTCCTGATTAACCCAAGACAGCGCCCAGTTAGACGGGTATGTTACTTCGCCACTTTCCGGCTGAAGTTGTTTTTTTAATAACGCAAAAAGCGATGATTTACCGCAACCGTTTTTACCCACCAAGCCAACTTTTTGTTTTGGGTTAATGGTGGCGTTAGCGTTTTCGAGCAGCTCGGTTTGGGCACGTTTTAGGCTGAGATTGTTAAATACGATCATGAGAGAGTTTGACGAGTGGTGGCGGCTTTTTAAAAGTCCTTGTAGCGCATCAATGCGGTGCTAATTTGAAGGCTCTCGCGAGTTTATTGCAAGAGCAAAGTTATTGCGGTGACATACAGCTTGCCGATGCCTGTTGCAATCGTTCAAGTAATTCCGGATCGTCTTTTTCCAGTTTAGGGATATCCTCTTCTTTAAGAACGGATACGGATTTGTCGGCGGCACAATCGCATATTTCTTGCGCTTCTTTGGTCGCCGATGGAAATGCACTTAAGCAACTTTGAACAAATGAACTGCGGAATTCTTTTTTAAATCCTTCCCAATAACCTTTGTCATAGGCTTTTTCCATTTTAGCCAGCGTGCTTTCTTCTGGCGCGGAAGGAGCCGAGGCGGCTTCTTGACTTTTATCGCATGCGGATAACAGGCCGAAAGCTAATAGCAATAAAAGGGTAAAAAACGATTTTTTCATAATGACTCCATGAAGAAAAATTTTTCCAACGAGCGGTTTAAACGTTTCGAGCGCATAACGGCGTTGCGCGGCCATAATGCTTCCGCTTGGAAGCCGCCGCATTATAACAGGATAAAAAGTGCTGTAAACGCGCGGCCAGCCGGCCGGCGTGTATTTATCGCCGCCTACTAAATTTCCCACCGTCAACATTTTGAGGCGTTTTAGAAAGAAATTTTCAAATTTTTTATTTTGCTAATTTTTCCCTAATTTTCCTTTCTTAAAATGCGCGCCATCGAAAGGAAATAAATCATTGAACCTTCGATAAGATGTCTTCAAATATGAATTTGGAATTAACTTTAATTAGGAGAAAAACCATGAAAAAATCAGTCAAAACTTTTGCCGCGACGTTGTTAGCTTCCGTTATCGCCTTTGGTGCGGTGAGTGTGGCGAACGCGATGTCCCCGCGTGAGCAAGAAGCATTCGGGAAAGCGCAAATCAGTGCCGCGCAAGCCTTATCCGCGGCGCAAAATAAAATCGGTACTGAAGCAAAAGTAAAGGAAATCGAGTTTAACCATGTGTCCTATGGTAAGGATTATTTCCGTGTGGAAATGTTTGCCGGCGGTCAAAAGCATAAAGTGAACGTCGATGCAACGAACGGTGAAATTTTAGGTGTTGAAAGCAAAATGCCGAAGAAAGTAAAAGTGAGTCCGAACGCCGATGCGGTGCCGAAAGTGACTTTCAGTCAAGCGATGGAAACTGCGGTGGCGAAAACCGGCGGTAAAGTGACGGAAGCGGATTTCAATGTGAAAAACGGCACGACATTTTATAAAGTCGAAACTTTAAATAACGGTCAAGAATTTATCGTAGCGGTAGATGCCGACAATGGTCAAATCATTGATATGCCACGAAAAGCGAAAAAAGACAAACGCCACGATCATCATGAAAAATACGATCGTCGTGAAAAACACGAACGTCATGAACGTTCGCAAAACGAAGGCGGCTTCCGTCCGAATTAATGCGATCATGGTTCTTGAGCAGAACGTTTGATACTCGCGAGCGGATTTATTTCCGCTCGTTTTTTCGTTAGAATCCCGCTGGTTTTAGGTTTTTTATTCATTTATGCGAATTTTATTAGTCGAAGACGACAAGATGATTGCCGATGCGGTCTCCAACGGTTTAAAAAACGCTCGGTATGCCGTGGATTGGGTAAACGATGGCAATACCGCCGAACGGGCGTTGAGTGGCCAGCAATACGATTTGGTATTACTTGATTTGGGCTTGCCGGGGCAAGACGGCTTGCAGTTGCTGCGTCATTTGCGTCAATCGAAAAATAACACGCCGGTACTGATTGTCACCGCGCGCGATGATTTAGACAGCCGCTTGGCGGGACTTGATGGCGGCGCGGACGACTATTTGATCAAGCCTTTCGATTTGTCCGAATTACTCGCTCGCATTCGCGCCATATTGCGTCGCCAAAGCGGGCAAGGCGCGCCGTTGTTGAGTAATGGTGCGATGACGCTGAATCCGACCAATTATCAAGTCAGCCTTGCCGAACAACCCGTGGCAATTGAACTGAGCAACAAAGAATTTGCAATCTTGCAAGCGCTATTGATGCGTCCCGGTATTATTCACTCGCGTGCGGATTTGGAAGATAAGATTTACGCCTGGGGCGACGAAGTGGAAAGTAACGCGATTGATTTTTTAATCCATAGCCTACGTAAAAAAATCGGCAAACAACACATCAAAAATGTGCGCGGCGTAGGCTGGTTTGTCGCTAAAGATTGATTTGAATATATGCCACGTAAGATAAAGGCCATCGGCGATCTTTCAAATCAGCACCGCATTGAAGCCCTTTTCGCGCTTTCGACGCAATAAAATAACCTATTGATTCGCCTCAAAAATGAAAAACTCCATTCAACTCAAATTGACTTTCGCGTTCACCGCGTTGTTTACGCTTGTAGCAGGTGTGGCGGGCGGCGTGTCCTTTTACGATACTTACCGCGAAACTTACAAACTGCAAGACGAAATGCTGGTACAACTCGCGCGCTTTATTGACACAGCGCAAACGGCTACATTGAAGTCGTCCCGCGATAACGATGCACGCGTTTACGTGCATTTTGAGCACAACGGTGAAGGTGCCGATAAAATGCCGCCGAATTTCCCGCAACAAATGGAAGACGGCTTCCACACTTTGCGTAAAGACGGTAAGAAGTACAAAAAAGTCAATCCGAAACAAGAAAATCGCCTGTGGTATGCCTTGAAACACGCAGATGATTCCTATCGAACTTATGTACGTAATACGCCAAGCGGCAAAGTGATTATCACGCAAGAAAACGATTACCGCGAAGATCTTGCCTTGCGCAGCGCGTGGCAAAGCGTGATTCCGTTGTTGGTGTTATTGCCGTTGGTGATTTTGCTCACGATTGTGATTGTGCGCCTTGCGATGAAACCGGTGGATCGTTTATCGCGCAAGTTGGAAACACGTCACGAGCAAAATCTCACGCCTTTGCCGACGGAAAAAATTCCCGGTGAAATTCGCGGGTTCGTGCTGGAAATTAATCGCTTATTGGCGCGTACCAACGATTTTATTCAGCTACAAAAACGCTTTATTGCCGACGCTTCGCATGAATTACGTAGTCCGATGACTGCCCTTTCTTTACAGTTGGAGCAGCTTGTCGAACAAGATTTGCCGGCAACCGCGAAGACGCAACTCGATCAAGTGAAACAAGGCATTCGACGCAGTCGTCATTTACTTGAACAATTGCTTTCTCTGGCTCGTCTACAAAACGACAAAATGGAACATCATACTGATTTCAACGTGCAGAACGTTTTTCGTCGGGTAATTGAAGATGTGTTGCCGCTCGCCCTCGACAAAAAACAAGATTTGGGCGTGACCAACGAGCAAGCGATCAACTTTCACGGTTCGGAAACGGATCTTTATTTATTGGTGAAAACCTTGGTGGATAATGCCATTCGCTACACGCCCGACGGTAGCCGAATCGACTTAAGCGTTCAAACCGTGGGAACAGGCATTCGAATTCAAGTGGAAGATAACGGTAATGGCATTCCGGCCGAAGCCCGTAAATCTGTACTCGAACCGTTTTACCGCATACTCGGCACACAACAACAAGGTTCCGGTTTGGGCTTAGCGATTGCAGCGGAAATCGTAAAAAATTACGGCGGGACGATGGAGTTACAAGATAGCACCGCATTCGAACACGGATTATTGGTAACGGTTTACTTACCCCATTAATTTTGCTTGAAACTTAAGAGTGGCGTTGGGGGACTGACGCTTTTGCAATACAAATTTTGCTGTTTGAGCGAACTTTTCCTCATTTCTGTGAACTACATCAAAGTTTTTTTCGCCGAAAAAAATTAAGATGTCCACAAGATTTCATTCGGGGTGATGACAAATTTCGAGCTGATGTTTGAAAGGATCAAATAAATGTTCGTAGACATAGGATTTGTATTGTCGTTCCTGTCTCCTCATTCGTGTCGTAGATTCGCTTTCTAAGCGTTTAATCCGTTTCCCCAATAAGCCGTTCAGATTGTTATTACAGCGTTTGGCGGGTTGTTGTCCTACCTTTCCCAAACCGAAACGAATAAGAATATCAAGTTTTATCCGTTTTCGGCTCGGTGCGACAGCTTGCTCTGCTCGCGATGAAACTTAATCTCACGCTTGATTAAGTCCGTACTGCTCAGTACGGAGCGTCGCAGATTGTAGAGTTTGAAACCTTAACCGGTATGAAGAGTATGCGTAGATCTTGTTTGGTCTTCTATTCTTCTATAGTGGCTATCGGTTATGGCGCTGCACCGTTCCTCATTTTGAGGTGAGGGGCAGCGTGCGACTTCAACTCGCCTCTTACCATATTTAATTCATCCATGTTTTTAAACTAACAGGAGCAAAAATGCAGTTTGTTCTGCATTGCTCATACCACCTCGAGTTCTATGCTTTTGCTTAAGGCAAAAATATCTTCTCTATATCATGCCTAGATTAGGAACGATGCGTCTTTGGATGCGTGATTTTTATCAGAAAAAACTTCGCCAAACTTATCGTATTTCGCGCAAAACCTTAGATTTTGCCAGCTTCGTGTTGGGCACCGCATTGGCGGCGCTATTTTTCTGAGGGGGCGAAACTTGCCGATATCGGCTTGGCGTCCGGCCGCAGCTGATTTGGTCCTTGCTTTCCGGCATTATTGCCTCCATAATTTCGCGCCGATTTAGCCCAAAACCTTTTTATCATTTCGCAGCGGACGTTTCCGTCAGCGCATGCAAGAACTACAGGCGCAAGATCAAGTTCGCGCCAAGCAAGAGAAATAAACATGCTCCAAAATCAACCGCACTTTTATCGCGGACGTTTTTCCGTCGCGCCGATGCTAGACTGGACGACGCGCCATTGCCGTTATTTTCATCGTCAATTTAGCAAGTATGCGTTACTTTATACGGAAATGGTGACTGCACCGGCGATTATTCACGCGAAGTACGATCACTTGGATTTTGATGCGCGCGAAAATCCATTGGCTTTGCAGTTGGGCGGCAGCGATCCGGCGCAACTGAAATATTGCGCCGAACTGGCTGTGCAACGTGGTTATCGGGAAATCAATTTGAATGTGGGATGCCCGTCCGATCGCGTACAAAATGGCGTGTTCGGCGCCTGTTTAATGGCGAAGGCGGACTTAGTGGCGCAATGCGTCGAACAAATGCAAAGTGCGGTTGATATACCGGTGACGGTGAAAACCCGCATTGGCATTGATGATCTTGATAGTTACGAATTTTTATGCGATTTCATCGAAAAAGTGCAAGGCAAAGGTTGCCACGAATTTATCATTCACGCGCGCAAAGCTTGGCTTTCTGGTTTAAGCCCGAAAGAAAATCGCGAAATTCCGCCGTTGGATTACGAACGCGTTTATCAATTAAAACGCGATTTTCCGTACCTTAAGATTGTCATTAACGGCGGAATTAAAACTGTCGAGGAAATGAAACGCCACTTGCAATTTGTTGACGGCGTGATGGTGGGGCGCGCGGCTTATCAAAATCCGAGTTTGCTTGGCACTATCGATCGTGCCTTGTTTGCTGAGGATGCGCCGATTGTTACACCACGCGATGCGGTGCTTGCGATGTTGCCTTATATTGAGCAGCAACTCGCCCAAGGCGTTTATCTTAACCATATCGTGCGCCATATGCTTGGAGCTTTCCAGAATTGCAAAGGTGCGCGCCAATGGCGTCGCTATTTAAGCGAAAATGCCTTCAAGCAAGGCGCCGGGATCGAGGTGGTGGAAAGCGCATTAGGCTTTGTGGAAGAAGCTTAGTCGAAGCATAAGTGTGATGCCAAAATAGCACCGCATTGGAACCGGCTCCAATGCGGTGCTGTTTTACGTGTTCAATTTCGGTTTGGCACATCGATGTGTCATTACAAAATGTGAGGCGCATGTTGTTATTTTGTCGTTATTTCGTTGTTATTTCATTTCGGGCAAATTCACCGCACCTTCATAGCCTAACTGCCGCCAAGCCTCATAAACTGTCACCGCTACCGAATTAGATAAATTCATACTGCGGCTGTTTGCCGTCATCGGAATGCGGATTTTTTGTTCCATCGGCATTTTGTCTAAAATCGACATCGGAATACCGCGTGTTTCTGGGCCAAACATCAGATAATCGCCGCGCTCAAATTTTACTTGGCTATGCGCCGGACCGCCTTTTGTGGTCAGCGCAAATAAGCGTTTCGGTTTTTCGCTTGCTAAAAAGGCTTCAAAGGTTTTGTGCCGTTTGATTTCTGCGAATTCGTGGTAATCCAAACCGGAGCGGCGTAAGCGTTTATCGTCCCAAGTGAAACCGAGTGGCTCGATTAAATGCAAACGAAAGCCGGTGTTGGCGCAAAGGCGAATAATATTGCCGGTGTTTTGCGGAATTTCTGGTTCGTATAACACAATATCTAACATAACTTTTCTCAATTCCGGTATAAACGATAACTCACCATGCCCGTGTTTTTTTCTTTCAATAATGTCCAATTTTTAGGCGTGGCGAGTATTTTGTCGCGTTCCGTTTCTACATAAATTAGTGCGTTCGGACGCAGCCAGTTATTGCCGGCCAGTAATTCAATCGCCTGCTGCGCCAAGTCGAAATGAAACGGCGGATCGAGAAATACCACGTCAAATCGGGCTTGATTTTGCGGTAAGCTGAGAAAATCCAAACAGTTCTGATTGAACACTTCCGCTTGTTCTACTGAGCATTTCAGCATTTGCAGATTTTTTTTTAAGCGATTGGCAACGACGCTATCCGACTCCAAAAAAATCACATTTTTCGCTTGGCGCGAAAGTGCTTCAAAACCGAGCGAACCGCTGCCGGCAAAGCCGTCCAAACATTGCGCATCGTGAATGTAAGGCATCAACCAATTGAACAATGTTTCTTTCACACGGTCGCTGGTGGGGCGCAATCCCTCGGCGTTCAACACCGGCAATTTTCGCCCGCGCCAAAGTCCGGCGATAATGCGCACTTCGCCTTTAGCGTTTTGCACTTGCGTTTTTTTCATAAAGATGGGTGTTTTTAGTGAAAATCGTGCTTAGTTTAGACGATTTTTTGCTAGAATAAACGACATTTTTTATCGGATCCTCGTCAAGAGAAATTTTTATGGCAGAAGAAAAGAAAAAAAGCGGTTTTTGGACGTCTTTGTTCGGGCGTAATAAAAATCAGCAAGAAACCAAAATCGAGCCCATTATCGAAACCGTGACAGTCGAAAATAGCACCGCATCGGAGCCACTTGTGGCGGCCGTTAAGCCCTCGGCAGCGGTGATTGCGCCTGAAGCGATGCAAAATATCGCCGTGGAAGAAACGGAAATCGAGCCGGAAATTGTTGAAGAAATTAAATGCGAATTGCAACCGACGACAATCCCGGAACTCCGCGAGAAACCGAGCGAAGGCGGTTTTTTTAGTCGTTTGGTGAAAGGTTTGCTCAAAACCAAACAAAATATCGGCGCGGGATTTCGCAGCTTTTTCTTAGGCAAAAAAATTGACGACGAACTGTTTGAAGAATTGGAAGAGCAGTTGTTAATTGCGGATATCGGCGTGCCGACGACAAGTAAAATTATCAAAAATCTGATCGAACATGCCGACCGTAAGCAATTGCAGGATGCAGAGCTTTTATATCAACAATTAAAAGCGGAAATGGCGGCTATTCTTGAGCCGGCAGCGCAGCCGCTTATCATTGATTCGAGCAAGAAACCTTATGTGATTTTAATGGTGGGCGTCAACGGTGTAGGTAAAACCACCACCATCGGCAAGCTTGCGCGCAAATTCCAAGCAGAAGGCAAATCAGTGATGCTTGCAGCGGGGGATACCTTCCGTGCGGCGGCGGTAGAACAGTTACAAGTTTGGGGGGAGCGTAATCACATTCCGGTGGTGGCGCAAAGTACGGGGGCGGATTCTGCATCGGTGATTTTCGACGCTATGCAATCCGCAGCAGCGCGCAATATCGATATTTTGATTGCCGATACCGCCGGACGTTTGCAAAATAAAAATAATTTGATGGATGAGTTAAAGAAAATTGTGCGCGTGATGAAAAAATACGATGAAAGCGCACCGCACGAGATTATGCTTACGTTGGATGCGGGAACCGGACAAAACGCTATCAGCCAAGCCAAGTTGTTTAACGAAGCCGTCGGGTTAACCGGGATTACCTTGACAAAATTAGACGGTACGGCGAAAGGCGGGGTAATTTTTGCCATCGCCGATCAGTTCAAACTGCCGATTCGTTATATTGGTGTGGGCGAGAAAATTGAAGATTTACGCGAGTTTAACGCGAAAGAATTTATTGATGCGCTTTTCGTGCAGGAAGAATAAGGAAAAACGGTGATTAAGTTTTCTAATGTTTCTAAAGCCTATCACGGTGCGACGCAACCGGCCTTGCAAGGGGTGAATTTTCATTTGCCGGTGGGCAGTATGACTTATTTGGTCGGTCATTCCGGGGCGGGTAAAAGTACGCTACTGAAATTAATTATGGGAATGGAAAAAGCTAATGCGGGGCAGATTTGGTTTAACGGCCATGAGATTACCCGTTTGTCGAAATATGAAATTCCGTTTTTGCGTCGCCAGATCGGTATGGTTCATCAAGATTATCGTTTATTGACGGATCGAAGCGCGCTGGAAAATGTCGCATTGCCCTTGATTATTGCCGGAATGCATCCTAAAGATGCGCATTCTCGTGCTATGGCATCGTTAGATCGGGTGGGGTTACGAAATAAGGCGCACTATTTGCCAACGCAAATTTCCGGTGGGGAACAGCAACGCGTCGATATTGCGCGTGCAATTGTTCATAAACCGCAGCTTTTATTGGCGGATGAGCCGACCGGGAATTTGGATGACGAGCTTTCTTTGGGGATTTTTAATTTATTTGAAGAATTCAATCGATTGGGGATGACGGTATTAATCGCCACGCATGATATTGATTTGATTCGCCAAAAACCGAAACCTTGCTTGGTACTTGAGCAAGGCTATTTACGTTATTAAGGATAAAACGATGAGTCGACATACTGAAGCCTCATTTTTAGTGCAAACGATTTACCAGCTGTGTGCGGTATGGAAGGATTTACGGCGACGTAAATTCGGTACATTGCTCACGATTTTAGTGATCGCCGTTTCGCTTACCATTCCGACGGTTAGCTATTTAATGTGGAAAAATTTACATTTGGCGACCACACAATTTTATCCGGAAAGCGAATTGACGATTTATTTACACAAAAATTTGAGTGAAGAAGACGCGAATCTAGTGGTGGAAAAAATTCGCCAACAAGAAGGCGTGGAATCTCTTCATTACGTGTCGCGTCAAGAGAGTCTGAAGGAATTTAAAAGCTGGTCCGGTTTTGGCGAAGAATTAGACGTATTGGACGATAATCCATTGCCTGCGGTGGTAATGGTGAAACCGCTCAAAGAATTTAATGCTTCTGAAAAACGTGAAGAATTACGCGCCGCTTTAAATAAAATTAAAGGCGTGCAAGAAGTCCGTTTGGACAATGACTGGATGGAAAAATTGACGGCACTTTCGTGGTTAGTGGCGCATGTGGCGATTTTCTGTACGGTGCTGATGGCTGTTGCGGTATTTCTGGTAATCGGCAACAGTATTCGTTCCGACGTTTACAGCAGTCGTGCCGGCATTGATGTAATGAAACTTCTGGGGGCGACGGATCAGTTCATTCTTCGTCCTTATCTTTATACCGGTATGATTTATGCACTACTCGGCGGATTTGTTGCGGCGATTTTCAGCAGCTTTATCATCGGCTACTTCACCTCCGCGGTGAAGTATGTGACGGATATTTTCGCTGTGCAGTTCGATTTAAATGGTTTGACTGTCGGGGAACTGATTTTCTTGCTGACGAGCTGTTTGATTATGGGCTATGTTGGTGCTTGGATCGCAGCCAAACATCATATAGCCTTGTTGGATAATCGTAATTAAATTTTTTAGCGTCAAAAAATTGTTGATAAATTCGCCAAAACAAGCGCTTATAGTTTGATTTCTCGACTTTCTATCGACTGCCGGATTTTATTTCGCTATAATCCGGCAGTTTTTTATCACTTATTTTTAACAATGTGTTCGGAGGGGAGTTTTTCCGAGCACAACATTAATTTGAGGTTACAAATGTCATTAAATATTGAAACAACCCAAGGTTTAGAGCGCCGCGTGGTCATCACTGTTCCGGCTGATACGGTTGAAAAAACAACGCGCGAAGAATTTAAACGTGCGGCGAAAAACGTGCGGGTTGACGGTTTCCGTAAAGGCCACGTACCGGCTCACATTATTGAGCAACGTTTCGGCGCATCAATCCGTCAAGACGTGTTAAATGATTTATTGCCGCAACACTTTTTCAATGCGGTGCTCGCAGAGAAGATCAATATTGCAGGTCGTCCAACTTTCACCGTCGAAACCTTCGAACCGGGTAAGGATTTGGTTTTCACCGCCACTTTTGAAGTGTATCCGGACGTTCAATTGCAGGGTTTAGAAAACATCAACGTTGAAAAACCGACCGTTCAAATTAGTGAAGCCGATATCGATAAAATGATCGATGTATTGCGCAAACAACAAGCGACATGGGGGGGTTCCGACGATGCGGCGAAAGCAGACGATCGCGTAACCATCGATTTCAGCGGTTCAATTGACGGTGCGGAATTCGAAGGTGGCAAAGCATCCGACTTCGTTTTATTCATGGGCCAAGGCCGTATGATCCCGGGCTTTGAAGATGGCATCATTGGTCACAAAGCGGGCGAACAATTCGATATTGAGGTAACCTTCCCTGAAACATACCATGCGGAAAACTTAAAAGGTAAAAAAGCAAAATTCGCGATTACGTTGAAAAAAGTTGAAAATATGGTGTTGCCTGAGTTAACCGATGAATTCGTGGCGAAATTCGGTCCTAACACTAAAACTGTAGCGGATTTGCGTGCGGAAATTCGTAAAAATATGGAACGCGAATTAAAAAATGCGTTGGTTTCTCGTGTGAAACAACAAGTGATTAACGGTTTGCTTGAACAAAACCCGATTGAAGTACCGACTTCCGCCGTTGAAGAAGAAATCGATGTGTTGCGCAACCAAGCGGCGCAACGTTTCGGCGGTAACGCACAACAAGCAGCGCAATTACCGCGCGAATTATTTGAAGCTGAGGCCAAACGTCGTGTTCAAGTCGGTTTGTTGTTCTCCGAAGTGATTAAATCTCATCAATTGAAAGCTGATGAAGCGCGTGCGCAAGCGATGATTGCGGATATCGCTTCTGCTTACGAACAACCGGCCGAAGTTATTGAGTACTACAGCAAAAACGAAGAGTTAATGAACAATATTCGTAATGTGGTATTGGAAGAACAAGCGGTGGATGCGGTGCTCGCGAAGGCGCAGGTTACCGAAAAAGCGTCTTCGTTCGATGAGATCATGAATCCGCAAGCCTAATTTCAGTTTGATTGAAAGTGCGGTCGCTCAATAACAAAAGCGGCCGCATTTTTATTTGCCCATCATTTCAGGTAAAATAATCGACAATTTTATTCGTAATAGGTGAGAAAATGAGTTTAATTCCTATGGTCGTAGAGCAAACTTCGCGCGGTGAACGTTCTTACGACATTTATTCCCGTTTATTAAAAGAACGCGTGATTTTTTTAACCGGTGAAGTTGAAGATCACATGGCAAACTTAATCGTGGCGCAACTTCTGTTTTTGGAATCGGAAGAGCCTAACAAAGACATTAATATTTATATCAATTCGCCGGGCGGTTCGGTCACGGCGGGTATGGCGATTTACGATACGATGCAATTTGTCAAGCCGGATATTCGTACGCTTTGCGTAGGGCAAGCCTGTTCCATGGGCGCGTTTTTATTGGCGGGCGGTACTGCAGGTAAACGTGCGGCGTTACCGCATGCGCGCGTAATGATTCACCAACCATTGGGTGGGTTCCGCGGTCAGGCATCAGATATTCAAATTCACGCGCAAGAAATCTTAAAAATTAAACACACCTTAAATGAGCGTTTAGCCTTCCACACCGGGCAACCTATGGAACGCATTGAAAAAGATACGGATCGCGACAATTTTATGTCGGCCGAAGAAGCTAAAGCCTATGGCCTTGTGGATGACGTGTTGATTAAACGTTAAGGGTAAAAAATGACAGACAAAGATAAAGATTTACACTGTTCTTTTTGTGGCAAAGAAAAAAGCGAAGTCGATAAATTAATCGCCGGTACCGACGGTTATATTTGTAACGAATGTATCGAACTTTGTCATTCAATGCTGGAAGAAAGTGCCGAAACCAATGATGCAGACGATGGTCAATGCGGTGCTGAGAAGGATGTTAAGTTGCCGACGCCGCATGAGATTCGCGCTCATTTGGATGATTATGTAATTGGCCAGGATTACGCGAAAAAAGTGCTGTCGGTCGCGGTGTACAATCATTACAAACGCCAACGTACTAACCATGAAAGCAATGATGTGGAATTGGGGAAAAGCAATATTTTATTAATCGGTCCGACGGGTAGCGGTAAAACGTTATTGGCACAAACGTTGGCGCGTCGTTTAAACGTACCTTTCGCCATGGCGGATGCGACAACCTTAACCGAGGCCGGTTATGTGGGCGAAGACGTGGAGAACGTATTGCAAAAATTATTGCAAAACTGTGAGTACGATACGGCAAAAGCGGAACAAGGCATTATTTACATTGATGAAATTGATAAAATCAGCCGTAAATCGGAAGGTGCTTCAATCACCCGAGATGTATCCGGCGAAGGTGTACAACAGGCGTTGCTGAAACTCATCGAAGGCACCGTGGCTTCCGTGCCACCGCAAGGCGGGCGCAAACATCCGCAGCAAGAAATGTTGAAGGTGGACACGTCAAAAATTCTGTTTATTTGCGGCGGAGCGTTTGCCGGCTTGGATAAAATTATCGGTAAGCGTACGCAAACCGGTACCGGTATCGGTTTTGATGCGAAAGTGGAAAAAGACGAAGAAGAGCAATCTTTATCCGAATTATTCCGTCAAGTGGAACCGGACGATTTAATGAAATTTGGTTTAATTCCGGAATTTATTGGTCGTTTGCCGATGATTGCGCCGTTAAGCGAATTGGATGAAGAGGCATTGGTGCAAATTTTGACCCAACCGAAAAATGCGCTTACTAAACAATATCAAGCTTTGTTCGGCTTGGAAAATGTTGAATTGGAATTTACTCAGGAAGCGTTAAAGGCTATGGCGAAAAAAGCGCTTGAACGTAAAACCGGTGCGCGTGGGCTTCGTTCTATCGTGGAAGCCGTGTTGTTAGACACGATGTATGATTTGCCGTCGATCGAGAATCTTGAAAAAGTCGTAGTGGACGAATCAACCATTGTCGAAAATGAGGCGCCGAAGTTAGTTTATCGTTCTTAGTGAACATTTCTATAAAGCGGAGTATTTGATTTTCCTTTGCGTTTTCTATTTTTCAATAGGAAACGCATGAAGAAAGTGTTACAATCGCGCGTTCTTAAATTTACCCTCCATTTCCCTTTTAAAATAAAACGGATTCAATTATGGCAACTGAAATTGTTGAGAAAAATAAAAAAACAGAAGAATCGGTAGAAGCTAAATCAAAAGGCCTAAATACGTTACTTTGGGTATTGGTTGTAGTTTTATTTGCTGCCGCCGCGATCGGAAATGTCTATTTTCAAAAAGATTTTTCTGCGCCCGTGCGCGTGATTGGGATGGCTGTCGCCCTTGTATTAGTATTTATTTTTGCAGCGATTACCAATGAAGGCAGTAAAGCGCGTAGTTTCTTTAAAGAAGCTCGTAACGAAGCCCGTAAAGTGGTATGGCCGACTCGTCAAGAAACCCGTCAAACTACATTTATCGTGATGGGTGTGACCGTTATTGCGTCTTTATTTTTCTGGGCGACAGATTCTATTATCGTGTCAATTATTAACTTTCTAACCGATTTGAGATTCTAAAATGACTGAAGAAACAACCGTATCGAAAAAGCGTTGGTATGTATTACAAGCGTTTTCCGGTTTTGAAAGCCGTGTTGCACTAACGTTGCGTGAATACATTAAACAATACCAAATGGAAGATCAGTTTGGTGAAGTGTTAGTGCCGACTGAAGAAGTGGTTGAAAATGTGGCTGGCAAACGCCGTAAAAGCGAGCGCAAATTTTTCCCGGGCTATGTGTTAGTCGAAATGGAAATGAACGATGATACATGGCATTTAGTGAAAAGCGTGCCGCGCGTAATGGGCTTCATCGGTGGTACCCCGGATAAACCGGCGCCGATTTCTAAACGTGAAGCGGATGCTATTTTAAATCGTTTGGAACAAAGTGCCGATAAACCGCGCCATCGTAACGAATACCATCCGGGCGAAGAGATTCGCGTCACGGAAGGTCCGTTTGCAGACTTTAACGGCACGGTGGAAGAAGTAGATTATGAAAAAGGCCGCTTAAAAGTGTCCGTCTCTATTTTCGGTCGTGCAACACCGGTTGAACTTGAGTTCAGTCAAGTGGAAAAAACACATTAATCTAAGAAAGCGTTCAATAACCGCACTGCCTAAAAGCGTGCGGTTATTTTTTTATCAGAAGCTAACTAACTCAAGAAGTTTGGCGAAGGTTTGATATGCTTACGGATAGAACCTTCTGAAAGGCAGAGAATGTCGTAGGTACCGCATTGAAAGGGGCTTCAATGCGGTGCTGTTTGGGGACTTCATTTATCTTCCGGTGTGCTCGGAGAGCATATTATAATTTCGTAAAATCGCTTGAAAATTCGTCGTGCTTTAACTATAATCCGCAGCCTGTTTATGAGCCGATCTCCGGCTCATATTTTTGTGTGGTGCAATGTTGCGTTGCGCCGAACATCATCGGGGAGCTATTTATAGCGTTATCACCCATTCAGAGGAAACTAAAATGGCAAAAAAAGTTCAAGCCTACGTTAAGCTGCAAGTTGCAGCAGGTATGGCAAACCCATCACCGCCGGTTGGTCCTGCATTAGGTCAACAAGGGGTGAACATCATGGAATTCTGTAAAGCATTCAACGCGCGTACTGAGAGCTTAGAAAAAGGTTTACCAATTCCGGTTGTTATCACTGTATAT
>NZ_DBHLAM010000055.1:0-54057 GCF_057314195.1 Rodentibacter sp.
CCCACATACACGCTTTCCAGGCGTGCTCCTTCAACCACTCGGACATCTCACCGTGTTGAGGTGGCGCAAACTATAAAGATTTGTTTGGGTTTAGTCAAGTTTTTTGCGCTAGAACATAAAAATCTTTTTAAATTTTCGCTAAAATAACGACTCTTTTATATTTATTTTGTCGGTTTTTTATGCATCTTAAGTCTCTTTTTTCAAAAAATGTCTTTTTAGCGGTGAAACCTTTCAGTGCATTGAAAGATGCATTTCGTGCCGGTTATACGAAAAAATCTTTGATACGAGATATCGTGGCGGGATTAACCGTCGGCGTAATCGCCATTCCGCTTTCCATGGCGCTGGCTATCGCTAGTGGCGTCCCCCCTCAACACGGGCTTTACACCGCGATTATCGCCGGGATTGTGATCGCCCTGACCGGTGGCTCGCGTTTTAATATTTCCGGGCCAACTGCTGCTTTTGTGGTCATTCTTTATCCGGTCACTCAACAATTCGGCTTAAGCGGCTTGTTAATGGCGACCTTGTTATCGGGCGTAATTCTAATTTTGATGGCGTTATTTCGCCTCGGACGCTTGATTGAATATATTCCGCTGCCTGTCACCTTAGGCTTTACCTGTGGGATTGGGATTACCATCGGCACCTTGCAGATTAAGGATTTCCTTGGTCTAACCATTCCTCAAATGCCGGCGCATTATCCTGAAAAAATTCACGCGATTTTGAGCGCGCTTCCGACGATTAACTGGGCGGATACGGCGGTAGGCGTGGTCACTTTGCTGGTTTTAACCCAATGGCACAAGTTACGCCTATCAATTCCGGGGCATTTGCCGGCGGTAATCATCGGTACGTTATTGGCACTGACGTTGAAATATTTCGGCTTTGACGTAGCAACAATTGGCACCGCATTCCAATATACGTTGCCGGACGGTTCAATCGGCAACGGTATTCCGAACGTACTGCCGGATTTCGCATTGCCGTGGAACATTCCGAATGCGCAAGGCGAACTGGTGCAATGGAATTTTTCTAGCTTGCAAGCCTTATTGCCGGCTGCATTTTCAATGGCGGTGCTTGGCGCAATCGAATCGTTATTGTGTGCCGTTGTTTTAGATAATATGACAGACACCAAACACCATTCCAATGACGAATTACTCGCACAAGGTTTGGGGAATATCGTATCGCCGTTCTTTGGCGGGATTACCGCGACAGCGGCAATCGCCCGCTCGGCGGCAAATGTGAAATCCGGTGCAGTATCGCCGATTGCCAGCGTAGTGCATGCACTTATCGTGTTGTTTGCGTTAATGTTATTTGCCCAAGCACTTTCTTATTTGCCGCTTTCCTCAATGGCCGCGTTGTTATTAATGGTGGCGTGGAATATGGCGAATGTGCCTGAAATTATTCGTCTTGCCCGTCGTTCCGGTAAAAATGAAATGGCGGTGTTGTTCACTTGCTTAATTTTAACCGTGTTATTCGATATGGTCATCGCCATTAGCGTCGGCGTATTATTAGCGAGTTTATTGTTTATTCGCACCATTGCCGAAATGACCAAAGCCATTGAACATAATGCGCCGGAGGATTTGAGTGATGTATTGGTCTATCGCATTAGCGGTCCGTTATTCTTCGCCGCAGCAGATAAATTGTTCGCTGATTTGCACGACAAAACCGTACATACGGATCATGAAATTAAACATATCGTATTACAATGCGATGCGGTGACCGTGTTAGATACAGGCGGCATTCACGCGTTAACGCGGTTTGTGCAACATATGTTGCCGCATCAGCAACTTTATATGTGCAATATGCAATTCCAGCCGTTACGCATGTTGGTGAAATCAAATTCAACACCGGAATTGCAAAAAATTAATTTTTCCGCGGATTTGAACGAAACCTTTAACAAAATTCGCGCTTTCGAACAATCAAATCCGTAACGAAAATAAAAGCGTGCTAAAATGGCGCGCTTTTTTATTAACCATAGGAATGTTTATGCGTCCGAATAATCGAGAAAATAACCAACCGCGTTCGATCAAAATTACCCGTAATTACACAAAACATGCCGAAGGCTCGGTGTTAGTGGAATTCGGCGACACCAAAGTGCTTTGCACCGCCACAGTGGAAGATACGGTTCCACGTTTCTTAAAAGGTCAAGGGCAAGGCTGGGTAACGGCGGAATACGGCATGTTACCGCGTTCGACCCACAGCCGAATGCAACGCGAAGCGGCAAAAGGCAAACAAGGCGGGCGCACCATGGAAATTCAGCGCTTAATCGCCCGCTCTTTACGCGCAATGGTGGATTTGCAAGCACTCGGTGAACGCGCAATTACCTTAGATTGTGACGTGATTCAAGCAGATGGTGGTACGCGCACCGCATCCATTACCGGTGCGGCGGTAGCGTTGTACGATGCGATTCATGCTTTAATCGCCGACGGTACGCTTAAAACCAATCCGATTAAAGGTTTGGTTTCGGCGGTTTCGGTCGGCATTGTCAATGGCGAAGCGGTGTGTGATTTGGAATATGAGGAAGATTCTGCCGCAGAAACCGATATGAACGTTGTCATGATGGAAGACGGCCGCATGATTGAAGTGCAAGGTACGGCGGAAGGCGAACCGTTCAGCCATGAAGAATTACTGACTTTATTGGATTTAGCCAAACAAGGCTGCAAACAGATTTTTGCTGCACAACGCGAAGCATTGGGTTTATAAGGATTAAAAATGGAACAATATAAACGCGATTTTATTGAATTCGCCTTGAACCGAAACGTGTTGAAATTCGGCGAATTCACCTTGAAATCCGGTCGTAAAAGCCCGTATTTTTTCAATGCGGGCTTATTTAATACCGGTGCGGACTTAGCCCGCTTGGGCGAATTTTATGCCACCGCCATTGCCTCCAATGCGGTGCTGTTTGACGTGGTCTTTGGGCCGGCTTACAAAGGCATTCCCATCGGCACCACGGTTTCCGTGGCATTATTTAACCGCTACGGCGTGGATAAACCGGTTTGCTTTAATCGCAAAGAAACCAAAGATCACGGCGAAGGCGGCAATTTAATCGGTAGCCCGTTACAAGGCAAAATTTTATTGGTGGACGATGTTATCACAGCCGGCACGGCGATTCGTGAATCCATGGAATTAATCGACGCAAACAATGCCGAACTGGCTGCCGTGTTGATTGCGTTAAACCGTAAAGAGCGCGGCAAAGGCAAACTTTCGGCGATTCAGGAAGTGGAGCGCGATTATCAATGCCGCGTATTGTCGATTATTGATTTAGACGATTTGATGCAATTTATCAAACAAGATCCACGATATACCGCGCATCTTCCGGCAATGCGTGCCTATCGCGCTGAATTCGGCGTATAAACTTGAGAAATGGATTTTGGGAGCCATTATAAACAAATCTTGTCATTGCAAGCGGGCTTTAAAAACGATTGGATTTTTAACCGCACTTTAAATTGAGGAAAGAATGAATTTTATCGGAAAAATTTTAGGCGTATTTATCGGTTGGAAAATAGGCGGCTTTTTCGGCGCCATCGCTGGGCTAATTTTGGGCTCCATTGCAGATAAAAAGCTGTACGAACTGGGTGCCGTCAATTCCAGCTTCTTTAAACGCAAAACGACCCGTCAGGATTTGTTTATGCAAACCACTTTCGCGGTGTTAGGGCATTTGAGCAAATCCAAAGGGCGTGTCACGGAAGAAGACATTCAGCTTGCCAATCAATTGATGGCGCAAATGAAACTGGACGATGCCGGCCGCAAACTGGCGCAAGAAGCGTTCCGTCGTGGCAAAGAAGCGGATTTCCCAATTCGTCAGGTGATTCGCGAATTTCGTATCGGTTGCGGACAGCGTGCCGACTTATTGCGGATGTTCTTGCATGTGCAAGTGCAGGCGGCGTTTGCCGATTCACAGTTACACGAAGGTGAAAAAGAAGTCCTTTATGTGATTGCCGAAGAATTGGGCTTATCGCGTATGCAATTCGAGCAAATGATCGCCATGGAAATGGCCGCGCGGGCGTTTACGCAAGGCGGTTTCTACCGGCAATCTCAGCAAGGCGCATACCAACAACGCGGCGGTTATGAATATCAACAAAGCAGTAGCTATCAACAATCTTCCGGCCCGACCTTAAACGACGCATACAAGGTTTTAGGCGTGAGCGATACCGACGACCAACAAACCGTGAAACGCGCGTATCGTCGCTTAATGAACGAACATCATCCGGACAAATTGGTGGCGAAAGGCCTGCCGCCGGAAATGATGGAAATGGCGAAAGAAAAAGCACAACAAATTCAAGCGGCTTACGATTTAATTTGTAAAGCGAAAGGCTGGAAATAAGCCGTGCGCGTGCTGCTTGCGCCGATGCAGGGCGTACTTGATCCTTTTGTGCGCCAACTTCTCACCGAAGTGAATGACTACGATTTATGCATTACGGAATTTGTCCGCGTGGTCGATCAACTTCTCCCCGAAAAAGTGTTTTATCGCTTATGCCCTGAACTCAAAAATCAGGGCTTCACCCCTTCCGGCACGCCGGTACGCGTCCAATTACTCGGCCAACATCCCGATTATCTTGCCGAGAATGCGAACCGCGCCATTGAACTCGGTTCGCACGGCATTGATTTGAACTGCGGTTGCCCGTCGAAAACCGTCAACGGTAGCAACGGCGGTGCGGCGTTATTGAAACAACCCGAATTAATTTATCGCGCCGTCCGTGCGTTGCGCAATGCGGTGCCGAAAACGCAGTCCGTTAGTGTCAAAGTGCGGTTAGGTTGGGATGATATTTCGCAAGCCTTTGAAATCGCCGATGCGGTACAACAAGGCGGCGCCACAGAAATCACCGTGCATGGACGAACGAAAACGGACGGCTATCGCGCCGATCGCATTAATTGGCCGAAAATCGGCGAAGTGCGTGCTCGATTATCCATTCCCGTCATCGCCAATGGCGAAATTTGGCGATGGCAAGACGGGCAGGATTGTTTAAAACAAACGGGTTGCAACGATTTAATGGTCGGTCGAGGCGCGCTCAATATCCCGAATTTAAGCCGTGTGCTAAAACAAAATATCGCAAAAATGCCTTGGACGGAGATTCAAAAAATCCTACAAAAATACGCCGAAATGGAAAATTTCCATGATTCCGGTTTTTATCATGTCGCCCGAATTAAGCAGTGGTTGCGCTATTTAAATAAAGAATATGATGAAGCAAATCAGGTGTTTGAGAGAATTAAAACGAGCCAAACGGCGGAAGAGTTGCGCGCACGATTGCTTCTTATGGCTTAGAACGATAAAAGCGCAATTGAGATTTGGATTGCAACGCTGACCTAACATAAGCATTTGGCTTGCCCGCCTTGACGCATCCTTAATCTAAAGATGAATTGGTTATCCCAAATAGCACCGCATTGGAGCCGGAGTTAATGATGATTTAGGGAGCGGAATTAAAATGCGGTGAATTTTCACCGCATTTTTGTTTAGAGTTGAATATTTCCATCGTAAATATGAACAGCGTCGCCCGTCATATAAAGCGGATGACCTTCGCCTTGCCATTCAATGATAAGGCTGCCGCCCGGTAAATCGACTTGCACCTTACTGTCCAATAAGCCTTGCATGATGCCCACTGCCGCTGCTGCACAAGCGCCGCTGCCGCAGGCTTGGGTTTCGCCGGCACCGCGTTCGTACACGCGCAGTTTGATGTGACCGCGATTGAGAATTTGCATAAAACCCGCATTTACCCGTTCGGGGAAACGTTCGTGGTTTTCCAGCAGTGGCCCGAGTTGCTCTACCTTTGCCGTGCGAATATCTTCCACTTGCACCACACAATGCGGGTTGCCCATGGATACTGCGCCACACAGGACGGTTTGGATTTCGGTACGCAAAATGTAATTTTTTTCGAATTTATTGGCGCTAAAAGGAATTTTTGCCGGTTCCCAAATGGGTTCACCCATATTAACGCGAACTTGTCCGTCGTCTTTCACGGTTAAAATCATTTTGCCTTTTTGCGTGCTCACCGAAATGTCTTTTTTGTCGATTAAACCTTTTAGTCTCACAAAGCGGGCAAAACAACGCGCACCGTTACCACATTGGGACACTTCGCTACCATCGGCGTTAAAAATACGATAATGAAAATCAAGATCGGGATCATAAGGCGGTTCGACAATCAGAAGTTGATCAAACCCGATGCCGCGGTGGCGATCGGAAAGACGTTTGATGATTTCGGGCGTGAAATACACGTTTTGCGTAATGGCGTCCACCACCACAAAATCATTGCCTAAACCGTGCATCTTGGAAAACTGCATTTCCTGTCCTTAATTCTTAAAAAATGATTGCTCGGCATTATAGTAAGCAAGCACCGGAATGGCAAATGAGCAAGACGTCGGTGGTTGAAAGAAAAAACGACGCTTAACCGGTCGTGGTGTAAGTTATTTCGGCCGTTTTGCCGAACGCTTAAAACAGCACCGCATTGGAACCGCTCCCAATGCGGTGCTGATTGGGTAAGTCGTTATATCGATCTAAAAATTACATCCACGCATTGTTACGAATAATGCCTACCGCAATGCCTTCGATTTCAAAATGCGGTTGCTCTTCTAAATTCACCACAATCGGTTGAAATTCTTCGTTTTCGGCATGCAGATAAATCACCGAACCTTTGCGTTCCAAACGTTTTACCGTAACTTCATCTTCGATGCGCGCAACCACGATTTGTCCATTGCGCACGTCCTTAGTGCTGTGTACCGCCAGTAAATCGCCATCCAATATACCGATATTTTTCATGGATTGCCCATACACTTTAAGCAAGAAATCGGCTTGCGGTTTGAACATATCCGCATCCACGCGATAAGTCCCTTCGATGTGTTGTTCAGCAAGAATTGGCTCTCCGGCGGCGACGCGACCAATGAGAGGCAAACCTTCGGGCGCTTCATTGGCACTGTCATCAGTTAAAATACGAATACCGCGCGATGCACCCGAAATAATTTCGATCGCGCCTTTACGCGCAAGCGCTTTTAAGTGCTCTTCCGCCGCATTCGGTGATTTGAAGCCCAATTCGCGCGAAATTTCGGCGCGCGTCGGTGGCATACCGGTGGTTTCCAAATGCCGTTTCAGCAAATCTAGCACTTCTTGTTGCCTGTTTGTTAGGGGTTTCATGTTTACTCCTGTTGTTTTATACAGAAACAGTGTTATTATATACAGACCAAATATGGTTGCAACCGTTATTTATCGATGAAGAAAAATTTTTATAAGCGCACTGGTCTAATGTGCTAAAATGCCGGCAACTTTTTTATAACAAAAGAGAACATCATTATGTCAAGTATCGTGAATGCCTATCGCAAATTATTAGAATTTCCTTTGTCGTTCTTGGTCAAAAATAACCCTATTCCGGCCCATCCCGCAGAAGAACTTGCACTCAACCTTTCCCAACCCATCGTTTATGTTCTGCCTTATACTTCGCAGACGGATTTTGTCATTTTCCGTCGTAATTGTTTGAACGTCGGATTACCCGATCCAGCCGAAAATAATGATATTCACGGCACACGCTTACCGCGTTATATCTATTTGGATGAAGGGCGTCGCTTTTTTAAGTCGAAAGGTGCAAAAGATGAAACCATTCAAGCGTTCAATAAATATTTGGAATTACACCGTACTTTTGCCGACTTAGACGTCCAAATGGTGCCGGTTTCCGTACTTTGGGGACGTTCGCCGGGCAAAGAAGATAAAGCCGGTTTACCGAACTTGCGCTTATTAAACGGCATGCAAAAAACCTTCGCCGCCATTTGGTTCGGGCGCGATACTTTCGTGCGTTTTTCCCAAGCGGTTTCTTTACGTTATATGGCGAACGAACACGGTGCCGATGAAAAAATGGCGCAAAAATTAGCGCGGGTGGCAAAAATGCACTTTGCACGCCAACGTATTTCCGCCACCGGCCCGCGTTTACCGAATCGCGAGGCAATGTTTAACAAATTATTACAATCCACCGCGATTCGTGCCGCAATTGATGACGAAGCGAAAAGCAAAAATATCAGCCGCGAAAAAGCGGAAAAAGAAGCCTATAAAATTTTGGATGAAATTGCTGCAGACGTGAGTCATTCCAGCTTGCGCGCGGCAGATCGCTTTTTGCGTTGGTTATGGAATAAACTGTATTCCGGCATTAACGTACAAAATGCCGATCGCGTGCGTAAATTGGCACTCGAAGGGCATGAAATCGTCTATGTACCTTGTCATCGCAGCCACATCGACTATTTATTACTTTCTTATGTGCTTTATCATCAAGGCTTGGTGCCGCCACATATTGCCGCGGGGATCAACTTAAATTTCTGGCCGGTGGGACGACTTTTCCGTAGCTGGGGCGCGTTTTTTATTCGCCGTACGTTTAAAGGGAATCGTCTTTATTCAGCGATTTTCCGCGAATATTTGGCAGAACTTTTCCATCGCGGTTATTCCGTCGAGTATTTTATCGAAGGCGGTCGTTCGCGCACCGGTCGTTTGCTTGCGCCCAAAACCGGAATGATGTCGATGACCTTACAAGCATTGCAACATAACCAAACTCGTCCGATTTCCGTGGTGCCGGTGTATGTAGGCTATGAACATGTATTGGAAGTAGATACCTACGCGAAAGAATTACGTGGTGCGGCGAAAGAAAAAGAAAACGCCGGTTTAGTGATTCGCGTGATCAAAAAATTACGCAATTTAGGTCAAGGCTTCGTTAATTTCGGTGAGCCGATTACTTTATCCAATTACCTTAATCAGCATTTCCCGGAATGGAAAGAGCAACATCATGAAGAGAAGCTGCAATGGTTTAATCAAGCGGTAGATGCGGTATCCAACCAAGTGATGATAAACATCAACAAAGCCGCCGCCGTCAATGCGATGAATCTTGTCGGCACCGCATTACTTTCTTCCCGTCAGCGTGCGCTTTCTCGCGAACAATTGCTTGAGCAACTCGGCAGTTACCAACAAATGTTGCGAAATGCGCCTTATTCCGAAGATATGCTGAGTCCAACTGATACGCCAAAAGCCATGTTAGAACATGTGTTAAGTCTGGATCGAGTCGGCGTGTTGGTGGAAAAAGATAATTTCGGCGAAATTGTTCGCTTGGAACGCGCTTCTGCCGTATTGATGACTTATTACCGTAACAATATTCAACACGCTTTCGTATTGCCATCTTTAGTGGCAAGCATCGTATTGCATTATGAAGCGATTCAAAAAGATTTATTGTTGGATGCTGTGAGCAAAATTTATCCGTTCTTACAAGGCGAATTGTTCTTACATTTCAATCGAGATGAACTAAAAGCACAAATCAGCAAAATTATTGATGAATTTACCCGCCAAGAAGTGATTCATTCCAGCGAAAACCTGCTTTCAATCAATCGACCGAAAGTGCGCATCTTGCAGCTCTGGTCCGCCGGTGTGCGTGAAATTTTGCAACGTTACTACATTACCGTAAGCATTTTGCAAAGAGAACCGCAAATTTCTCGCACCCTATTGGAAAAAGAAAGCCAATTGGTGGCGCAACGTCTTTCCGTGTTGCATGGCATTAACGCACCGGAATTTTTCGATAAAGCGGTGTTCTCGACCTTCATCGCGAATTTGAAAGACGAAGGTTACTTTGATGAACAAGGCAACGGCCATCTTGAGCATTTAAACGCGCTCGCCTCGATTCTTGATCATCTCATTTCTTCCGAAATCAGCCTCACCATTCGCGGCACGATGGAAAAAACGGAAAACCCGGAATAATTTGTCACAAAAAACTGACAAACAAAAACAGCACCGCATTGGAAGAAGTTTCAATGCGGTGCTGTTTTATGACCTTAGTTCCGGCTTTGCGATAGCTACGTCATTCGGATAAATTGCTACAAATCGGGTTGCTTGCGTTAATCATCGACATGATCTTGTTCAACTTCATTTTCAAGCTCTTGCGAAGGTTTGCCGTTAATGAAATAGCCATTTTCATTTTTTTCAAGTTTCAACACATAATTATCGTTGTCCACCACAAAGGCTTGCGATAATTCACCTTGCGGTTTCACACTTTCTCGGAATAATTGCCAAAATGGGCTTTGCGCTTTAATGGTATCAGTCTTTTCATCGGCGTCGTCGATTAACGCCTTATTAACGGCAAGGTTGAGAGAGCCCTCAATATGATTGAACAAGAAGTTGTGAATATCCGTCTCTTGTTTTTCCTCCAATGCTTTGTTTAGCACACCGTCAGCGTTTAATTTTATCGGATAGGCTTTGGTTTCAGGATAAGTATTGAGCAAGGCGGTTAACGTGGCGCCATCTACGCTTAAGTCCGGTGCTTTCAATTGCTTTTCATCGTATTGATTGCGCGTTTCTTGAGTTAAATAAACCTCACAGAGTGACTTGAAGAGATTCCGGCAAAATGCACCTTGAAGATAGGTTTTATAATGCGGTAACCGCACCGGCAATGAAACCGCAGCCTCTTCGAATTGCATGCCCTCGGAAGGCAGTGCAAGTCTTTTTGCATTTACACGAATATTTCCATTATATTGCTCATCTTCCAACGCTTCACTTTGCAAATGAAATTGAACGTCCTCCAGATCCAGCACCGCATTGGCATCGTTAAATGCTTGTAGCGCTGCACTGAATTCTGCGCTGCCGTGAAATTCCCTCGCCCATTTTTCTTTCAACTTCAATAATTCTTTATTATCTTTCGTCGGAGGCGTTTCAACGGATAAAGCATCTAAAAAGAATGGAATCAAAGCAAGTTCATTGCTCAAATTATAAGCATTCAATTTCCCCAAAAAATATCCGCCACTCGCCTTCCATTTCAAACCTTCGCCTTCTTGCATTTGTTTTACGCTTTCCACCTTCAGGGAAAAATCTAAATTTGCGTTGGTGAGATCGCGATTATCCAATTTGACTATCACCTCGCCATTTTGCAGATTGAAATATGGTTGCTGATTTTTCGGTGCGTTTACCGAAAGTACGGAAAGTTTGCTATCGAAGGAATCGTTTTGCGTCAATAAGATCACAAGCCAGTTGATTCCGGCTTTTAGGTTTTGATTTTTTAGTTCAAGCTTTTTAAATTCATCGTAAAAATTGATCGAACTAGCCACACCATACTGGTTAACAGTGAGATTTAATCCGCCGAACGTAGTTTGACTTTCTTCGGTAATACGGTTTTTATTGGAAATTCGTAAAATATCGCTGCTAAATTTGGTATTAAGATTACGTTTAGCCTGATTATTCTCATCATTTTTGCGACTAAAAACATAAGTGGCATTTTTAAGTTGAAGACGCGTATTTTCACCATTTAACAACACAAGCTCGGCATTTTCTGCCATAAATTCCGCATCGACCAAGTCATATTGTCGGCTACTGACCGGCAGGAGTCGAATCCGGCCTTCAATTTTTTCTACTCGGCTTTCTTTATCATAATTGAACCCGCTTAAACGGGTTTTCAGCTCTATTTCATTATCGTTAAGAAAATTTAACGACATCGTCATTTGCTGCGGTTTATTGGCAAAATCACGAAATTCCATTGAAATATCCGACTGTAAATAATCGCCTACCGGAGAAAATTTACTGTTAATCGTATTTTTATCCAGTGCAATATTTAAGCTTTTGTTAAGCCGACGAACAAACTGATCCGATAATTTAGATTCGGCCGTAATAAAAAAAGGCAGCGCGGTAAGTTTGGCGGAAATGATATCGCTCGCCGCACCATCGCTATCTTGCACACTGAACGTGAGCTCGCGACTTAAAAAATTTTTGTTACTTTCCGTTACATTTAATATTGCCTGATTATCTAAAGAATACGGGAAATTCTGCAACAGCTGATCTACTTTATAGTTGGTATAAAACTGTGCGCCCATGCCGACAAACGCAATCAAGGCGGCGAGAGTTAAGGTGATTTTTTTTCTTTTAGTCATACTATCTTCCGAGCAACATAAAATCGCAATAATAAATCGAACAGAAAAATTGACCGCGCTCTCCGGAAAAAGCGCGGTCGATATCAGAGACGTTTTTAGCCTAAAATTTTATCTAATTCTTGGCTTACGGCTTCTACTTTTTGCGTGCCGTCCAAACGGAAATATTGCGTGTTACCTGCTTTTGCTTCGGCTTGGTAATAATCTACCAGCGGTTGCGTTTGTTTATGATAAACCGCTAAACGATCTAACACGGTTTCCGGTTTATCATCGGCACGGATAATTAAATCTTCGCCGGTTACATCGTCTTTGCCTTCCACTTTCGGTGGGTTATAAACGATATGATAAGAACGGCCGGATGCTTGGTGTACGCGGCGACCGCTCATGCGTTCAACAATCACTTCATCCGGTACGTCGAATTCTAAAACATAGTCAATTTTCACACCGGAATCTTTCAATGCATCTGCTTGAGGAATAGTGCGCGGAAAGCCATCTAACAGAAAACCATTAGCACAGTCAGGTTGTGCAATGCGGTCTTTTACCAACGCAACAGTTAATTCGTCGGGTACCAGCTTACCTTCATCCATCAACGCTTTCGCTTGTTTGCCCAATGCGGTGCCCGCTTTGATTGCCGCGCGGAACATATCGCCCGTTGAAATTTGCGGAATACCGAATTTGTTCATTATAAATTGCGCTTGCGTACCTTTTCCTGCGCCCGGTGCGCCTAAAAGAATAATTTTCATAGAAATCTCCATTAATCAATCGGATAAATAAAACCCGGCTAAGATACTGATAAAGCGAAGTGCGGTCAAATTTTTTGTGGCGTTTTCCGTAATATTTGACCGCACTTTAATCGTATGAGCGACGCGGATTTTTTTATGCAACCCAAAGCAGCACCGCTAATAATTGCGGCGAAATAATTCGCAAGAACATGACGAGAGGGTAAACCGTCGCATATGAAAGCGAAGCAGCGCCGTTGTCTTCTTTCATTTCATTGGCGAAAGCGAGCGCGGGAGGATCGGTCATAGAACCGGCAAGTAAGCCGCAGATGCTTAAATAGTTCAATTTGGCGTAAAGACGGGCAATAACACCGACAATCATTAACGGAATAAAGGTGATGAAAATACCATAGCCCATCCATTCAAGGCCGGAACCGTTCACTAACGTATCGATAAAATTACCACCCGATTTTAATCCGACTACCGCCAAGAAAAGCACGATGCCAATTTCACGTAATGCCAAGTTCGCACTTGGTGGCATAAACCAGTAAAGTTTACCGATGCTACCAATTCGGGCAAGAATAAGCGCAACGACTAGCGGTCCACCGGCCAAACCGAGTTTGAGGGCGACAGGAAAACCGGGAATATAAAACGGAATAGAGCCGAATAATACCCCCAAGCCAATCCCGATAAACACCGGTAACATTTGTACTTGCTGAAGTTTTTGTTGTGCATTACCAATCACTGAAATGGCTTGATTCAATACATCGGTGCGGCCGACCATATGTAACACATCGCCGAACTGCAAAGAGGTATCGCCGCTTGGAACCAGTTCTACGCCGGCCCGATTTAAACGGGAAATCACCACGCCATATTTGGAATGTACGTTAAGAGCACGAATTTTCTTGCCCAGTACCTTTTCGTTAGTCACCACCACGCGTTCAGCTCGAATTTCCCCGCTGGCGGAGAGTACCGGCATATCCACTTCTTCACCGATAACAAGTCGCATTTTTCTTAATGCATGATCATCGCCTACCAAATGAAGCACGTCATCCAGATGAATTTCTGTATCCGCTTTCGGTACGATAACATTTTCGCCGCGCTTTAAGCGGGAACATACGACATCCTCTTCCTCAAAACCGGGAATTTCAAGCAGGCCTAAACCGTCTAAATTATGATTGGTCACTTTCACGGAAATAGTATGCAAACTTTCTTTGTCATAACCGCTTTCTTGATTAAAGCGATTAGCTTCCTCGTCAATTTTGATTTTAAAAAACAAGCGAATCAACCACATAACCAGTAAAATTCCGCAAATCCCGAAAGGATAAGCCATCGCGTAAGCCATCCCCATGGTTGACGTGGCATGGCTTAAACCGAGTTCCGTCAAAATTTGTTGTCCAGCACCGAGCGAAGGCGTATTGGTAATCGCACCGGAATAAATCCCCAAAGCGATGTCCAGCGGTACGCCAATGGCTTTGGTGAGTACGACAACGGAAACTGCCCCCAACACCACGATTAAAATTGCTAACCCGTTGAGCTTTAAGCCCGATTTTCGCAAAGAGGCAAAAAATCCGGGGCCAACTTGAATCCCAATGGTATAAACGAACAAAATTAAACCGAATTCTTGAATAAAATGTAGTGTGTGAGAATCAAGAGCAATTCCGTATTGGTTAGTAAAATGGGCAACAATAATACCGCCGAACAACACCCCACCGATACCTAAGCCCACCCCTTTAATCTTCCAATGTCCAATCCATAAACCTATCACGGCAACGAGGGCAAGAAGACTAATGGTGATTGCAATATCACTCATAGTAACCTCTTTATAACTAAATTTAACTAGGCGAAATTATAACAAGTTGATTTTTTAAAACCTGAAGGAAACAGAAAAAATGATAACTTCATCACATTTTTCTTGCTTAATCATAATCACCGCCTAAAATTAGACCGCATCGCTTAACGCGGTGCTTAACGACTTCGCTGCTATGGCAGGACAAGTTTAATAGGTTGTTTTTGTGGCGGCATTTTTTGTTTTACGGATAAATTTATGGATTACGGACAAGAAGCGATAACTTCTCTCCTTTGGGTGCTACAAACCTTAGCGATTACCGCATTGATCTTTAGTTTCGGTATTTTTTTATTAGTACGTTTTAGCCGTTGGGGCAAACAATTTTGGCAATTCGCCGGCGGTTATCTATCACCGAAACGAAGCATTAAACCATTGTTGTTTTTCTTACTAATCGTGGCGCTGACCTTGGTGAGCGTGCGCATTAGCTTGGTGTATTCGGAATGGTACAACAATATGTACACTTCGCTGCAAGAATTTAACCAAGCGGTATTTTGGCAACAAATGGGGTTATTTTGCGTCATCGCAGCCTGTGCGGTATCCACCTCATTAGCAAGTTATTACATCGAACAACGCTTTATCATCAGCTGGATCGCTTGGCTTAATGATGAATTAACCAATAAATGGATGACAAACCGCGCCTATTACAAAACGCAATATTTATCCGCCAATCTGGATAACCCCGATCAACGTATTCAACAAGACGTTCAATCTTACGTAAAAACCACGCTTTCCCTAAGCACCGGCGTAATTGATGCGGTCACATCAATGATTTCCTACACTATTTTATTGTGGGGCTTAGCGGGACCGATGCTGGTGCTTGGCGTAGAAATTCCCCATATGATGGTGTTCTTAGTCTTCGCTTACGTCATTTTTACCACGTTAATCGCCTTCTGGCTCGGTCGCCCGTTAATTCATTTGAATTTCGCTAACGAACGACTTAACGCAAACTATCGTTATTCCCTCATTCGCGTTAAAGAATACGCCGAAAGCATTGCCTTTTACGCCGGCGAAAAAGTGGAACAAAACCAACTTTATCGCCAATTTCGCGCGGTCATTAATAACATGTGGAATATCGTGTTCAGAACGCTGAAATTTTCCGGTTTCAACTTAATCGTCAGTCAAATTTCCGTAGTTTTTCCACTATTAATTCAGGTCGGTCGCTATTTTGAAAAGCAAATCAAACTGGGCGATTTAATGCAAACCTTGCAGGTATTCGGCAAACTGCATACCAATCTGTCTTTTTTCCGTAACAGTTACGATAATTTTGCCGGCTACAAAGCCACACTCGATCGTTTAACCGGCTTCACTTATGCCATCGACATGGCTAATCGCGAATCGGAAACGGATATTCGAAACAGCGAAAACGATGTGATTTTCAAGGGCTTGAGCATTAAAAATTCGTTTGGTCGCACGTTAATCAATAACGTCAATCTTACTTTGCCGCAAGGGGCAAGTTTACTGATTCAAGGCGATTCCGGTGTAGGCAAAACCACTTTATTACGTACGGCTGCAGGGCTTTGGTCTTATTCGCAGGGAACCGTATATTGCCCGCTAGATTCGCAACTTTTCCTTGCGCAGAAAAACTATTTGCCGCAGGGTGATTTGAGCACCGCATTGGCCTATCCGAAAAATTCAGCGGACATCGACCGCCCCTTGGCGGAAGAGATTTTGCGCAAAGTTCAACTTGGGCATTTAATCGAACGCTTGGAACAAGAACAAGACTGGACGCGCATTCTTTCTCTCGGCGAACAACAACGCTTGGCGTTCGGCCGTCTGTTGCTGCATAAACCCAAAGTCGCCTTTTTGGACGAAGCGACAGCCAGTATGGATGAAGGTTTGGAAGACGCCATGTATCGCCTATTAAAATCGGAACTACCGAATATGACCCTCATCAGCGTAGGACATCGTTCCACATTAAAACGCTATCACCGTCAACAACTGCAAATTTTTGTCGACGGCAGTTGGACGCTCAATGAAATTTAGGCATGACCGCATGATCAACACCGCCTAATTACGGATCAAAAATAGCACCGCATTGAAGCTGCGTCTAATGCGGTGCTATTTTAGCAATAAAGCTGAAATGCGTGCTCTTTGTTCCCAAAATCATTCGATGAGCGTCACGTCAACCCGTTGCCGCTTGCTATGCTAACTGTAAAAAACTCGTGCGTTTTCCGTGCTAAAAAAGCCGTAATCCTTGTAAAAGTGCTGTTATCGTCAGCGATTTTTTGGTACATTTAGCGCAATTTTTTTTGCGTTCGACAACGAACAACTTTTCAACCTGCTAAATTTAACGGAATCATTATGTTATTCAAAAAAATTCGTGGTTTATTTTCAAACGATCTCTCCATCGACTTAGGTACCGCAAATACCCTTATTTATGTAAAAGGACAAGGTATTGTATTAGACGAACCCTCCGTGGTGGCCATTCGCCAAGACCGCGTGGGTGCACTCAAAAGTATTGCGGCGGTGGGTAAAGAAGCGAAACAAATGTTAGGCCGTACACCGAAAAGCATCGTCGCAATTCGTCCGATGAAAGACGGTGTCATCGCCGACTTTTTCGTCACCGAAAAAATGTTGCAATATTTCATCAAACAAGTGCATAGCGGCAACTTTATGCGTCCGAGCCCACGCGTATTAGTCTGTGTACCGGCGGGTGCCACCCAAGTGGAACGTCGCGCCATCAAAGAATCGGCTATCGGCGCGGGTGCACGCGAAGTGTATTTAATTGAAGAACCGATGGCCGCGGCAATCGGCGCCAAACTGCCGGTTTCCACTGCAGTAGGTTCAATGGTAATCGACATCGGCGGCGGCACTACGGAAGTGGCG
Source organism: Rodentibacter sp. (assembly GCF_057314195.1). Classification (NCBI taxonomy): domain Bacteria; kingdom Pseudomonadati; phylum Pseudomonadota; class Gammaproteobacteria; order Pasteurellales; family Pasteurellaceae; genus Rodentibacter; species Rodentibacter sp. The sequence goes on from NZ_DBHLAM010000055.1 coordinate 17,248, forward strand.
GTAATTTCCTTAAATGGCGTCGTCTATTCTTCTTCCGTGCGTATCGGCGGCGACCGTTTCGACGAAGCGATCATTTCTTATGTGCGCCGCACATTCGGCTCGGTGATCGGCGAACCAACGGCAGAACGCATCAAACAAGAAATTGGCACCGCATTCATCCAAGACGGCGATGAAATTAAAGAAATGGAAGTACACGGCCATAATCTCGCCGAAGGCGCGCCACGTTCTTTCAAACTCACTTCCCGAGACGTATTGGAAGCGATTCAACAACCGTTAAACGGTATTGTCGCCGCGGTGCGCACCGCATTGGAAGAATGCCAACCGGAACATGCCGCCGATATTTTTGAGCGCGGTATGGTGTTAACCGGCGGTGGCGCTTTATTACGTAATATTGATGTGTTACTTGCCCACGAATCCGGTGTACCGACCATCATCGCCGAAGATCCGCTCACTTGCGTAGCGCGCGGCGGCGGCGAAGCGCTAGGAATGATCGATATGCATGGCGGCGATATTTTTAGCGATGAAATCTAATTTATCATCAATCAAAGTGCGGTTAAATTAAACCGCACTTTTGTTTTGAGCATTTAGGAACTGGAATGAAACCGATTTTTGCTAAAGCCCCGCCACTGGGCATTCGCTTAATTCTTACAGTAATGGCCTCCATCGGGCTCATACTTACTGATGGGCAAAATTCTATGAGCCAAGCCCGCAGTCTGCTAGAAACGGCCGTGGGCGGTTTGTATTATTTGGCGAACAGCCCCCGTAGCGTATTAGACGGCGTATCCGATAATTTAGCGGATACCGGCAAACTACAAATCGAAAATAAAGTGTTGCGCGAGCAACTACGAGAAAAAAACGCCGATTTATTATTGTTGGATCAACTCAAAGTGGAAAATCAGCGTTTGCGTTTGTTGCTCAACTCTCCGCTACGTACCGATGAATACAAAAAAATCGGCGAGGTGCTAACGGCGGAAACCGATGTGTATCGTCAACAAGTCGTCATCAATCAAGGCGAAAAAGACGGCGCTTACGTAGGGCAAGCGGTAATTGATGAAAAAGGCGTCATCGGACAAATTATTTCCGTCGGTGCAAACAGCAGCCGCGTATTATTGCTCACCGATGTCACCCATTCTATTCCCGTACAAGTGTTGCGTAACGACGTGCGCGTAATCGCCAGCGGTACCGGCCATACCGATGAGCTGACGCTTGATAATGTGCCACGCTCAGTGGATATTGAAAAAGGGGATTTATTGGTTACGTCCGGTTTGGGCGGTCGTTTTATCGAAGGTTATCCGGTTGCCGTGGTTCAAAACGTATCTCGCGACGGCTCAAATTATTTTGCCACCATCAAAGCCAAACCGCTCGCCTCATTAGAACGATTACGTTATGTGCTATTGCTCTGGCCGAGTAATTCGGATATGTCGAAAGCGAAATCCATATCGCCGCAAGAAGTGCGCGAGTTAGTACAAAAACGCTTAGCAAGCCAATCTAATGAAGGCTCCAATGCGGTGCTCAAAGAGAAGGTCACCGATGAGGAAACACAACCCGAGGCCGGTAAGGAAATCATTGAGGAAATTCCGGCAGAAGCGCCGCAAGAAGAATCGCCTACACCGGAACAGCAAAAACACCGGGAGGAGGACTAATGCAAATTCGTTTAATTTTGCAATGGACGACAATCCTTTTATTTTTCATCATCGCACTGGTGATGGAGCTTGCGCCCTGGCCCACCGGTTTTCAAGCATTTAAGCCTGCTTGGTTGATCTTGGTACTGACTTACTGGATGCTCGCCATTCCGAACAAAGTCAGTATCGGTATCGCCTTTTTGCTCGGCGTCATTTGGGATTTACTGCTCGGTTCCACGCTCGGCATCCACGCCTTAGTATTATCCGTGGCGTTTTATTTCATTGCGAAAAATTATTTGGTACTGCGTAACCTGTCTTTGTGGTTTCAAAGTCTGTTGGTGATTATTTTTGTATTCTTCATCCGCATCGCCATTTTCCTTGTAGAATTATTTCTACACGACGCCGTCTTCAACTGGCAAGAAATCTTCGGCGCCGTCGCTTCAGGCATATTATGGCCGTGGGTATTTTTGCTTATGCGAAAAATCCGTCGAAAAGTGAGATTACATTAATCGATACTAAATTTCGAAGAATAAAAAAACCGAGTGCCATAAAATACGGCACTCGGTTCTTGCTCTCCGGAATAGCTCAAAATTATTTTTTAATCACTATTCTCAACTCAATCAAAAATTATAGACTTTCGGTGAAAGTACGGGTAATCACGTCGCGTTGTTGTTCCGGCGTTAAAGAGTTAAAACGTACGGCATAGCCTGAAACACGAATCGTTAATTGTGGATATTTATCCGGGTTGTTAACCGCGTCTTCTAAAGTTTCGCGACGCAATACGTTTACGTTTAAATGCTGGCCGCCTTCCACTTTAACAGTCGGTGCAACGTTTACCGGCAATTCGCGATATTCGATTTGACCTAATTCGCTCACCGCAATCACTTGATCTTCGGCAAATTCCCCTTTCGCACATAAGCAACGCGCTTCGTTGGTATCACTGTCTAACAACCAAAATGAATTGAGTAAGTTGTCGTTCGCTGCTTGAGTAATTTGAATACCTTTAATCATAAAAGCCTCCTAATTGGCATTTAAATAATCATAAAAACTGCGCAAATTTTATCAAAAAATTCTAAGACTTCAAATTCTTTTGATAAAGAACAAGTTAGTTTTTCGAATGCCTTTTAACCATATTGATCTAGATTAAATTATTTATTCACAATACATTTGAAATTACACCACCAATTAACATTTAAACTACATTTTGATAACAATTTATCTCCCCGACGCAATCCGATTTGGTTTATAATACCGCCGTCAATTTAATTAGGAACAGATTATGAAAACATGGACAGATGTCATCGGCCAAGAAAAACAACAGCCGTATTTTCAACACTGTTTACAACAAGTTCATCTCGCTCGCCAAAGCGGAAAAACTATTTACCCACCACAAGAAGATGTGTTTAACGCATTTAAATACACGGCATTTGACGATGTAAAAGTCGTCATTTTAGGACAAGATCCTTACCACGGTCCAAACCAAGCCCACGGACTGGCTTTTTCGGTAAAACCTGAGGTTGCCATCCCCCCGTCCTTATTAAATATGTATAAAGAACTCGCCGAAGATATTGCCGGTTTTCATATGCCGACGAACGGCTACTTGGTGAAATGGGCAGAACAAGGCGTATTGCTGCTTAACACCGTACTCACTGTGGAACGCGGACTGGCGCATTCTCACGCCAATCTGGGTTGGGAAACCTTTACCGATCGCGTCGTTGCAGCACTCAATGAACATCGTGAGAATTTAGTGTTTTTGCTTTGGGGTAGTCATGCGCAGAAAAAAGGCCAAATGATCGACCGTACTCGTCACCTTGTCCTAACAGCACCGCATCCATCGCCCTTATCGGCGCATCGCGGTTTCTTCGGCTGCCACCATTTTTCCCAAACCAACGATTATTTAAAAGCACAAGGACAACAAGCAATTGATTGGCAAATTTAGTCCAAAGGAGAACAGCATGAGCGAAGCCGCGCCCTCAAATAAAACAAAAAACCGTAAAAAAGGCTTATCTATCTTTATCTTATTACTGATTGTCAGCGGTATTTTAGCCGCATTTTATTGGCTCTTTTTTCTAAAAGATATAGAAAGCACGGAGGATGCCTATGTAGGCGGCAATCAAATTATGGTGTCCGGCCAAGTCGCAGGCAATGTGGCAAAAATTAACGTGGATAATATGGATAAAGTGCGGGCGGGCGACATACTTATTGAACTTGATGATACCAACGCCAAACTTAGTTTCGAACAAGCGCAAAGTAACCTCGCCAATGCGGTGCGCCAAATCAAGCAGCTTGAATTTACCGTGCAACAATTGCAAGCCGCGGTGAATGCCAATGAAATCACACTTGCTCAAGCACAAGGCAATCTTAATCGTCGCGTGCAATTGGAAAAATCCGGTGCGATCGATCAAGAATCCTTCCAACACGCCAAAGAAGCAGTGGCGCTCGCCAAAGCCAACTTGAATTCATCACAAAATCAGCTGGCGGCCAATCAGGCATTGTTGTTGGCTCGTCCGTTAATGCAACAACCGCAAATTCAAAACGCCGTCGCCGCCGTCAAACAAGCTTGGCTGAATTTGCAACGTACGCAAATTAAAAGCCCGATTGACGGCTACGTGGCGCGTCGCAGCGCCCAAGTGGGACAAGCAGTTTCCATCGGTAGCCCGTTAATGGCGGTAATTTCCACCGAACAAATGTGGCTTGATGCCAACTTTAAAGAAACCCAACTCACCGACATGCGTTTGGGTCAACCGGCCGAAGTTCATTTTGATTTGTACGGTAAAGATAAAGTCTTTCACGGTACCGTAGTCGGCATCGATATAGGTACCGGCAGTGCATTTTCTTTGCTGCCATCACAAAATGCCAGCGGTAACTGGATTAAAGTGGTGCAACGCATACCTGTTAGGATTCAGCTCGATGCCCAACAAATCGCCGAAAATCCGCTACGCATCGGTTTATCCGCCACCGTCAAAGTGAACGTAGCGAATAAAGACGGCGCCTTCTTGCGCGAAATCGACGCACCGCGTACGCACTACACCACCGACACGTTGCACTATGATGAAAGTGCGGTGGATAGCCTAATTCAATCCATTATCGAACAAAATCTGCATTAGGGGCGATCATGCAAGCTGCGACTCACGCCCCGATCAAAGGCGGCGCTTTGGTGTTACTCACCCTCGCTCTCGCCCTCGCCACCTTTATGCAAATATTGGATTCCACCATTGCTAACGTAGCGATTCCTACCATTGCCGGTGATCTCGGCGCGTCTTTTAGTCAAGGCACTTGGGTTATCACTTCTTTCGGCGTAGCGAACGCTATTTCCATTCCAATCACAGGGTGGCTTGCCAAACGCTTTGGTGAGGTGCGCTTATTTTTGCTCTCTACCTTTTTATTTGTGGTCGCTTCGTGGCTTTGTGGGATTGCACACAGTTTGGAAATGCTGATTGTTTACCGCATCATTCAAGGCGCTGTCGCCGGCCCGATTATTCCGCTTTCACAAAGTCTATTACTCAATAACTATCCACCGGAAAAACGCGGTATGGCATTGGCATTTTGGGCGATGACCATTGTAGTTGCGCCCATTTTTGGCCCAATTATCGGCGGTTGGATCAGCGACAATATTCATTGGGGCTGGATTTTCTTTATTAACGTACCGATTGGTTTGCTCGTCGTACTGATTTGCTGGAAATTATTAAGCGGGCGGGAAACCGCTGTTTCCCATCAACCAATTGATACGATCGGCTTGATTTTATTGGTGCTCGGTGTCGGCGGTTTGCAATTAATGCTCGATCAAGGACGCGAACTGGACTGGTTTAATTCCAACGAAATTATTCTGTTTGCTATAACGGCAGCGATTTGTTTAACCGCGCTAGTGATTTGGGAATTGACCGACGAGAATCCGGTGGTAGATATTTCGTTGTTCCGCTCGCGTAATTTCAGTGTGGGCTGCCTTTGCACCAGTTTGGCATTTTTGGTTTATCTCGGCTCCGTAGTGCTAATTCCGTTATTGCTGCAACAGGTTTACGGCTACACCGCCACATGGGCCGGACTTGCCGCCGCACCGGTGGGTTTATTCCCGATTTTACTGTCTCCGCTAATCGGGCGTTTCGGCTATAAAATCGATATGCGTATATTGGTCACCATTAGTTTTATGATATACGCCGCGACCTTCTACTGGCGCGCGATCACTTTCGAACCGAATATGACGTTCGCTGACGTCGCTCTGCCGCAGCTCATGCAAGGGTTTGCCGTGGCGTGCTTTTTTATGCCGCTCACCACAATTACGCTGTCAGGCTTGCCACCACAAAAAATGGCATCAGCCGCCAGTTTATTTAATTTTCTACGCACCCTCGCCGGCTCGATCGGCACGTCTTTAACGACGTTCTTGTGGTATCAACGGGAAGCAATCCATCACAGCCAATTTACCGAATCTATTAATCCCTATAACCCGATTTCGCAGCAGTTTTATCAGCAAATGAATCACTTCGGTTTAAGTGATACACAAACCTCCGGCTACATCGCACAGCAAATTACTGCGCAGGGTTTTATTTTAAGCGCCAACGAAATCTTTTGGCTTTCTGCCATTTGTTTTCTTGTGCTTTTCATTATCGTTTGGTTCGCCAAACCGCCTTTCGGCACCAAATCAAGATAAACCGTTCATCGATTTTAGCACCGCATTGAAGGCCCATAATTAGCGCTTTCCGTCCGTCCAAGGCGCGACCCAAAACAAGCAAAGCATACCGGGAATGGCGAAAAAGAAACAAAGCCAAAAATATTGATAATAGCCGAGCGCACTCACGACATAACCGGACAGCATCCCCAAGCCTTTACTCGGCAATGCGGAAAGACTAGTAAACAGGGCAAGTTGAGTGGCGGTGTAAAGCGGATTCGTTTCACGCGCCATAAAAGCTACGAATGCGGCAGTGCCCAACCCTACGCCGATATATTCGGCCGCGATCACTACGCCTAATTTCCACAATTCGGCCGAACCAATCGAATCGAAATGTCCGAACTCGGCTAACCAAATAAAGCCGCCGATAGTCACCATTTGCACTAAACCGAATAACCATAATGCGCGGTTAATGCCAAGTTTCAACATCATCACACCGCCGGCAAGTCCGGACAAAATGCTCGCCCACAGCGAAGTGCTTTTCACGACCAACGCGATATCTTCTTTACCAAAACCCATATCGTAGATAAATTTGGTTTGCAGCGTGGTGGCAAAAGAATCACCGAATTTATACAGAAATAAAAATAGCAAAAAACCGATTGCTTGCGCCACGCCCTTGCGTTGGAAAAATTCTTGCAATGGAATCCAAAAGGCTTGGTAGAACGGTTGATTGAAACTCGGTGCGTCAATTTTAGGCTCTTTGGCAAGAAACAGCGTCATAAAAATGCCTACCAGCATACATAGTGCGGTCCATAAAAACACCGTTTCCCAAGGATAAAGGGTCGCCAAATAAAGTGAGAGCCCGCCGGGAATCAAGCCCGCTACGCGATAAGCATTAATATGGATGGTGTTTCCCAAACCGAGTTCGCGATCGCTTAAGATTTCACGGCGATAAGCGTCTAGCACAATATCTTGCGTCGCCGAGAAAAAAGCAATGAGCAAGGCAATGTTTGCCACGACGCTAAGTTGGGTGAGTGGATCAAATAGGCTGATGGCATACAGCAAAATTAATAGTGTCGCTTGAGAAATCAAAAGCCAGCTGCGACGACGCCCCAAAAAACTCGGGAAATAGCGATCCAGTAACGGCGCCCAAAGAAATTTCAAGCCATACGGCAACATCACACCGGTGACTGCTCCGATAAGCTCAATGGAAAGATGTTTATCCGTTAGCCACACCGGTAACATTTGCAATAAGACAAACAGCGGCAAACCTGAACTAAAACCGGTAAACACACAAATTAACATCTTGCGCGTAAAAATTTGGGAGGAGAGGGAATTCGGCATAGAATACGGTCGATTTCGTAATTCAGACGTTTTCATTCATGACACGGGCGGACAGGAGGCGATTTCAATGCGGTGCTCATTTGGCACTACAATTTCGCGCCGCCTCACTCTGCTCCCTCTGTAATCCGTAAATAGAGGGAGCGAGAGTTATTTCGCTTCAATGGAAAAATGAGTCGTGGAAAAGTTAGTCTTTGTACCCTTTTGGATTATTTTTCTGCCAGTTCCATGTATCTTTCATCATTGTTTGAAGATCGCGCTGTGCCGTCCAGCCTAATTCTTTAGCGGCTAAACTTGGATCGGAATAACAGGTGGCAATATCACCCGGGCGTCGTTCGACCAATTTGTAAAGAATTTCGATGCCGTTGGCTTGCTCGAAAGCTTTCACCATATCCAACACCGAATAACCATGCCCGGTGCCGAGATTATAAATATGTAATCCGGCATCATCTTCGTGGCGTTGCAACGCCTTTAAATGACCAACGGCAAGATCCACCACGTGGATATAATCGCGCACGCCGGTACCGTCGTGGGTATCGTAATCGCTACCAAATACGGAAAGTTGTGACAATTTGCCAATGGCCACCTGACTGATATACGGCAATAAATTATTCGGAATGCCGTTCGGATCTTCACCAATTAAACCGCTTTCATGCGCGCCGACCGGATTGAAATAGCGCAAAATCGTCATGCTAAATTGCGGTTCGGCTTTGGCTACATCGCGTAAAATTTGTTCCACCATATATTTGGAGGTGCCGTAAGGATTAGTAGTACCGCCCACTTCGCAATCTTCGGTAATCGGCACCACTTTCGGATCGCCATAAACCGTGGCTGACGAACTGAACACGAAATTCCACACGCCTGCTTTTTTCATTTCTTGGATTAATACGATGGTGCCCGCTACGTTGTTCATATAATATTCCGCCGGTTTTTGCACACTTTCACCCACCGCCTTCAAGCCAGCGAAATGAATTACGGAACGAATGCGGTGCTCTGCGAAGATCTTTTGCAACAGTGCTCGATCTAAAATATCCCCTTGATAAAAAATCGCCTCTTTACCGGTGATTTGTTTGACGCGCTCAAGGGATTTCGGTGAGGAATTGCAAAGGTTATCCAATACCACTACTTTCTCTCCCGCGTTTAATAATTCCACAACGGTATGGGAACCGATATAGCCGGCACCGCCGGTCACTAAAATAGCCATTTAATGCTCCTTTATTGTTCGATTAATGGGCAAATTATAACACTATTTTACCCACCAAAAAATTCTCTACTTTTACTGTACGTTATTCGCGGCTCACCGAGGAAACAAAAAAGGCACCCGACGGATGCCTTTCTTTTGGAATACATGGAATTAACGTTCGTCCCAACGTTTAATTGATTCCCGAATGACTTTTTTCGCTTCTTCCACATCGCCCCAATGGGTGACTTTGGTCGAACCGGGCTTTTTCAAGGCTTTGTAGTTATTGAAGTGGAATTCGATTTGTTTGATTAACTGCGCAGGCACATCGGAAAGACTGTTATACGCATTGCCGGTATCGCGATCATCCGCCGGTACGCAGACGATTTTATCGTCCACTTCACCATCATCTACGAATTTCATCACGCCGATCACTTTCGCTTCAAGAAAAACACCGGTGGCAAGCGGTTGACGAGTTAATAACAAAACGTCTAACTCATCACCGTCTTCGTCTAAAGTTTGCGGAATAAAACCGTAATTGGTCGGTTTAGCAAAAATCGCCGGTTCGACGCGGTCTAATTGGAACGCCGCGACCTTACGATTCCATTCAATTTTGTGGCAACTGCCTTGCGGAATTTCGTTCACCACATTGATAATACCGGCATCCACATCGCCCGGCGTTAAAATTTGATTAAAATCAGCCATTGTTTTTCCTTTGTTTTATTGAGTTAAAAGCGGCAGAAGTATAGCAGTTTTTGCTGAAATTTGCCGCACAAATTTTTAGCAAGAAAACTGTAGGCCAAGTTTAAAATTGTAAATTGAGAGATTTATAGCGAACCGCGATAGCGCAAAAAACCTTTTAATCTTTATGGATTTACTCGGCATTCCTTTTCTTTTTTACGCCCGCAGCAATCGTAGACAACGTTATTACTGGCGATAATTTTCGAGGAAGCGGGCTAGTTTGCCAATGGCTTCTTCCAATTGATTTACATAAGGTAACGTCACTACACGGAAGTGATCCGGTGAGTGCCAGTTAAAGCCTTTACCGTGCACCAACAATACTTTTTCTTGACGTAGCAAATCCAACACCATTTTTTCATCGCTATGAATATTGAATTTTTTGATGTCAAGTTTCGGGAACATATACATTGCGCCCTTCGGCTTCACGCAACTCACACCGGGAATTTGCGTAATGAGCTCGTAAGCCCGATTACGCTGTTCAAGCAAACGGCCGCCCGGTAAAATAAATTCGTTAATGCTTTGATAGCCACCCAGTGCGGTTTGAATCGCATGTTGCATCGGTACCGTCGCACACAACCGCATTGAAGCCAGCATATCCAAGCCCTCAATATAACCTTTGGCATGCTGTTTCGGGCCATTTAAAATCATCCAACCTTGACGAAAACCGGCGACTCGATAAGCTTTTGATAACCCGTTGAAGGTTACCGTTAAAAGATCCGGTGCCAACGCCGCAATATGATGATGCACTGCACCGTCATATAAAATTTTGTCATAAATTTCATCCGCAAAAATAATCAGATTATTTTCTCGCGCCACTTCCACGATTTGTTCCAACAATTCTTTACTATACACCGCGCCCGTCGGGTTATTCGGATTGATCACCACAATTGCTTTAGTTTTCGGGTTGACTTTAGCTTTAATATCATCAATTGCCGGAAACCAATCAGCTTCTTCATCGCACAAATAATGTACCGCTTTCCCGCCGGCAAGCGTCACCGCTGCCGTCCACAACGGATAATCCGGCATCGGTACCAGCACTTCATCGCCTTCATTAAGCAACGCCTGCATGGACATGGTAATCAATTCGGATACGCCGTTGCCGATATACACATCGTTTACTGTCGCCCCCTGAATGCCTTTAGATTGATAATATTGCACAATCGCTTTACGCGCCGAATATAACCCCTTGGAATCGCAATAACCTTGCGCCGACGGCAAATTGCGAATCACATCCACTAAAATTTCATCGGGCGCTTCAAAGCCGAAAGGTGCAGGATTGCCGATATTAAGTTTTAAAATTTTATTGCCTTCCTCTTCCAAACGTAACGCTTCTTTATGTACCGGCCCGCGAATGTCGTAACAGACGTGTTCTAGCTTGTCGGATTTAGGAAATAATCGCATGGTTGTGTCCTTTTTTTGTTATTTTGAGTGAGAAATGTTCGCTAATTTACGCTGAATTTTTAACCTTGAAAAGATTTTGTAAAAAAATTTTTTGTCACTCGCAAAGTACGGTAGAATACGGGCTAATTTTTGTGTATTAAAAATAATTTACAATGGGCAATTTAAAGCAAGCCGCAAAACGACTCAGTGAGCAAATTACAGATTATTTGCAGCAAAAACAAACTGTTCTTGTGTGTTTTCAAGTAAAAATCAACAATGTCGATTTGTTAGCCTGGTTAAAATCGCAAACAGCTTATCCGCAATTTTATTTGAATTTTCGCGATAAAACGAAAATTCTTGCCGCGTCGGGCAAGGTTCGCACATTTTCCGATTTAGGCGCTGCACAAGAATTTATCGAACAATACGATTATCCTTTAGTCGGCGGCTTGCAATTTCAAGGTTACGGACAATTTGTTTTACCGCAGTTTTTACTGGTGCAAAGTGAAAACAGCACCGCATTGAATTGTTTTGTTGAAGGCGCAGACTCGGCGAGCACCGCATTGGCAGCGCTAAAAACACTGTCGAACACAACACCGCTTAGCCCATTACCCAAACAAATCCCGTTATGCACGGAACGACGCGCCGACCGTCAAACTTGGTGCGATTGGGTTAATCAAGCGCTATTTGAAATCAGACAAGGCAAGCTCAGCAAACTCGTGCTAGCAAACGAAACCCGGCTACACTTAAAACAATCAATCAATGCCTACGATTTTTTAGCGGAAAGCGAAAAATACAATCAAGGCTGCTATCATTTTTTATGGGCAGAAAATCCAAATTCTCAGTTCGTCGGCTCAACGCCGGAACGCCTATTTGTGCGGGAATACAACTTATTTTTAACGGAAGCGTTGGCCGGCACCGCACCGGTTAGCGATGATCCGCAAGAAAATCAACGCCAAGCAGATTGGTTGCTGCGCGATGAAAAAAATCGCAATGAAAATTGGTTGGTGGTACAAGATATTGCACAGAATCTGCGCGATTTGACGGAAACCTTTGAAGTCGGCGAGCTGGAACTCAAACCGCTGCGCAAAGTACAACATTTACTGCGTAAAATTCGTGCCGACTTAGCCGCCCATTACCAAGATGCCGCTCTACTCAATGCGATTCATCCCACCGCAGCGGTATCCGGTTTGCCACAGCAACGAGCCAAAATGATTTTATCGAAAATCGAAACCTTCGAGCGCGGTTGGTACGCCGGTACTTTCGGCGTAATGAGCAAAACTGATGCAGAATTTTGCGTGGCAATTCGTTCCGCCTTCATTGAATCGCACCGCATTCGCGTGTTTGCCGGTGCCGGTATTGTAGAAGGTTCGCAACCGTTGGAAGAATGGCAAGAAATCGAACGTAAGGCTGCAGGATTAATCTCTTTGTTTGCTAAAAATCAATAATATATTATTTCCTTATCTTCCTCCGCTGGTGGGCAAAGAGCGGAGGAAAATTTTCCCTCGGCCTTCGGCGGCATCCCGCGTAAACGAAAGGAGCGAAGAATACTAAGAATAACGGAGAAAAAGAAATGTCTGTAAGCGTGTTTAATCGTTGTTGGTCGAAAGTGATCTTAGAAACTTTGGTACGCCAAAGGGTTACTCACTTCTGCATCGCACCCGGTTCGCGTTCCACCCCATTAACCTTAGAAGCGGTGCGCTTACAAAATGCCGGTCGCGCCACTTGCTATAGCCATTTTGACGAACGCGGCTTAGGCTTTTTTGCGCTCGGCATTGCCAAATCCGTACAAGCGCCGGTCGCCGTCATTGTCACATCCGGTACCGCCGCAGCCAATCTTTATCCGGCCATTGTTGAAGCCCGCCAAAGCGGTGTCGATCTGGTAGTACTCACCGCAGATCGTCCGCCCGAACTATGGGAATGCGGTGCCAATCAGGCCATCTTGCAACAAAATATGTTCGGTGATTATCCCGTCGCCAACGTAAACTTGCCTAAACCAAACGCTGACTATTCCGCCCAATGGTTGGTTTCTTATATTGAACAAGCCGCATTCCGACAAAAACAACGACACGGCGTCGTTCATATCAACGTGCCTTTTGCCGAACCGCTTTACGATACTGACGAAAGTGCGGTGGATCGCCACCCTTGGTTGCAATCGTTACACCGTTGGCTGTCGCAAAATAAACCTTGGGTGAAACACGAAGCATTGCAACAAGAAGTGATTCCACACGAAAATTGGGATCATTGGCGCACCAAACGCGGCGTGATTGTGGCCGGACGGTTACCAACCGAACAAGCCATGGGCATCAACGCCTGGGCGACCGCAATGGGTTGGGTGTTGCTCACCGATATTCAATCCGGTGTAGAGCCTATGATGCCTTACGCCGATATTTGGCTGGCGAACCAAACCGTACGCGAAAAATTATTGCAGGCGGATATTGTGATTCAGTTCGGCTCGCATTTTATCAGTAAACGAATAAATCAATTCCTGCAAGCTTTCAACGGGGAATTTTGGCTAGTGGAACAAAGCGACAATGCGCTCGATCCGTACCATCATGCACAAACTCGCTTTAACGCCAAAGCACATCACTGGTTGCGCGCCCATCCGCCACTTCGCCAAAAACCTTGGTTATTGGAACCGCTTGCGCTGTCCAAATTCTGTGCAGGTTTTATTGAACAGCAAGTCGGTGGCAATTTAAACGAAGCCTCCCTTGCGCATCATATTGAACGCGTGTTGCCTTATAACGGCATTTTATTCCTCGGTAACAGTTTATTCGTGCGCTTGGTCGATGCACTGACCAAATTGCCGGAAGGCTACCCGATTTATACTAATCGCGGCGCCAGCGGTATCGACGGCTTATTGGCGACTGCTGCCGGCATCGCTGTCGGCTCCGAACAACCGGTCGTTGCAATGATTGGTGATACCTCTACGCTTTACGATCTCAACTCATTGGCATTGTTCAAAAACGTCACTCAACCAACGATTATTTTCGTAATCAACAATAATGGCGGCGCAATTTTCGATATGTTGCCGGTAGACGAAGAAGTGAAAGATCGATTCTATCGCTTACCGCATAACGGCGATTTTTCACAGATCGCGGCCATGTTCGACATAAAATATGCTCATCCTTACACTTGGGCGGATTTAACTAGCGTGTTGAAACAAGCCTACGCGCGCCGTAAAACCACGTTAATCGAAATCAAAACCAATCCGAGCGATGGCAGCAACACTTACAAGCATTTAATCGAACAAATCAGTCACGCCGTCATCGGCGAATAAAAATAAGGGTACGGGCGCCATTAACGATTCTCATCGCGATGCGCCCTTTATTTTATGCTCAACGTTATTTTCCTACACGGCCTGCTCGGCACCGCATCGGACTGGCAAGACATCATCAAAAATCTCACGCAATTTCGTTGCATTGCATTAGATTTACCTTTTCACGGCGCGGCGCAACAAATCGAAGTAACGGATTTTGACGAAGCCACGCAATACCTTGCCAAACAAATTTCCAATGCGGTGCCAAACGAACCTTACGTTCTCGTCGGCTATTCCTTAGGTGGACGACTGGCATTACATTATGCGTTACAATCGAAAGCAGACAAGGGCAAGCTGCGAGCAGTGATTTTAGAAGGCGCCAATCTTGGCTTGAAAACCGAACAAGAAAGGCAAGCGCGTTTATGCCATGACAAATACTGGGCCAAACGATTTGGCAATGAAGCGCCCGAAAGCATATTGGATGATTGGTACCGGCAGCCGGTTTTCGCCCATTTAACCGAAGCTGATAGAACCGCCTTAATTCAAAAACGACAAGCCCAATGCGGTGCTAATATCGGCAACATGCTACTTGCCACCAGCCTGGCCAAACAGGCAGATTTCAGTCTGGAAGTACAATCGAACGCAGAAACATTTTTTTATTTTTGCGGTGAACATGATCGAAAATTCCAAAAACTGGCGCGAAATCTGCAGCTCAATCTCACCACAATTCCCCAAGCCGGTCACAATGCCCACGCGGAAAATCCAGAATTTTTTACTAAAGCGCTCGAAAAATTAATTTTAAAAATTGCTCAAACTTAGAAAAACACATGGGCTTTCGCCCATTTTTATTGATGAAATGCTTTTATTTTTCACATGAAGTGAATGAAGACGCTATGCGGCAATGCACCACGCAAGCTACATAAAATTTGTTTGATACGATGATATGAATTTTAATGGCTTCAATGCGGTGCTGAAACCACACCTCTCTGATTTAGAAAGAGTAATAAGAGAAATCGCTAAATATTCGTTTTATAACAACATGGCGTTTCTCAAATCAATATTATCGAAAATCACCGAAAAAAGAAGGCGCATAATTATGCGCCTTGTGGTTATTATTCTTTCTTCAATAAGAAAATACCGTGTTCGGATAAATTCACATAAGCCTGTTTTAAATTCGCATTAAAATCTTCCGGTTTGCAATTTACCAATAAATCCTTACCCGCCCAAGATGCTATCACTTCCCAGTGATTGCCCATATAGACTGCGCTTTTAATCTCACAATGTTGCGCTTCGCTACCTTCCGCGGCAAGAAAAATTGCTTCCGGCCGAATACCTACAAGGCATGGACCATCCGGTAAACTAAATTGTGCCGAATCGGAAAGCGGAATACAGTAGCCATGAATATTCACCGTACCGTTTGCTAATTCGCCGTCAAAAATACTGGATTCACCCATAAAATTGGCTAAGAACAAAGAGTTCGGACGTAAATAAAGCTCTTTTGCCGGTGCTTTCTGCATAATTTTGCCTTTATTCATCACGATGACTTCATCAGATACCGCAAAGGCCTCGGTTTGGTCATGGGTGACATAAAGGGAGGTAATACCTAAGCTTTGTTGCAGCTCACGGATTTTTTCCCGCATGGCACGACGTAAATTGGCATCCAAATTACTCAATGGTTCATCGAACAGTAACACTTTCGGTTTTAGCACAAGCGCGCGAGCTAGCGCGACGCGTTGTTGCTGACCGCCGGAAATTTGGTCCACATAACGATCTTCAAATCCGGCTAAATCTACCAATTCCAAGGCTTCTTTCACCCGTTGTTTACGCTCTTCCTTGCTCACGTTTTGCATACGCAAGCCATAGCCTACATTATCGCCGATACTCATATGCGGAAACAGTGCGTAAGATTGGAACACGATACAAATATCGCGGTTTTGAATGGAAGATTTGGTGACATCTTCGCCATCAATGAAAATTTGACCGGAAGTCGGGCTTTCCAAGCCTGCCACTAAACGCAAAACTGTAGTTTTACCGCAGCCGGACGGACCGAGCAAAGTAACCATAGTGCCGCGTTTGATGTTTAAATCCAAATCGTCAATGACCACGGATTTACCAAAAGCTTTAGTGACGTTTTTTAATACTAAGAAATCATTACTCATATTTTTTACCTACAACTTAATTCATTTTTTTCGCTTTGGAACGGGAAATGCGGGTGTCACCAACAATCCAGTCGAAGAATAAAATAATCGCCATCATCACCACGATCAAGATAGAACCGTACGCAATGGCAATACCGTATTCACCATCTTCAACGCGGTTTAGGATATAAGACGTAGCGACTCGGGTATCGGCAGTAACTAAGAATACAATAGCACTCACGGTTGTCATTGCACGAACAAAACTTGTTACCAAAGCAGATAGCAAAGCCGGTTTCAACAATGGAAATACAATAAAACAGATTGTTTTAAACGAACTACCTTTTAATGAAAGAGAGGCCTCGTCCAGAGATTTATCTAATTGGCCTAACCCTGCTATGGCTGCACGCATTCCTATAGGCATATTACGCATCACCATGGACAGAATAACGATTAAGCCGGTACCGGTGATATAAATCGGCGCATCATTAAACGCAAGAATATAAGACACACCGGCTACCGTCCCTGGCACTGCAAAACAAAGCAATGTTAAAAACTCTAGTGTCTTCTTACCTTTAAATTCACGACGTACTGTAATGTAAGCAATTAATAAGCCAAATAATGCGGTAATAGGTGCAGCTGTTGCGGCAAAAATGACCGTTTGAATTAATGATGGCCAAGCTCCGTCACTGAAACCTTGCCCAAACAGGGTTATATAGTTTTTCAATGTTAACGTATAGTTTACGCCCCAGTTTACAGTGAAACTGCCATAGAAAATACTGCCGTAAAGCATTACGTTAAACACTACCCAAAACCCTAGAATAAAAGTGATGGTATATTTCATGGTAGTTGGTAATTCTTGTACATCACCACGATAAGATTTTCCTGATACCGTTGTGTAAGAACGGTTACCAATCCACCAATATTGGATAATGAAAATACCTAAAGAGAAAATTAATAAGATTGTCCCTAGTGTACTAGCAGAAGCGTAATCTAGTTGAGAACCCGCAATATAAAAGTATATTTGTGATGAAATTACGTCAAAACTTCCGCCTAAAACCAATGGTGTACTAAAGTCGGCAATAGACTGAATAGCAACGACCAAGAATGAATTTGCTAAAGCTGGTTTCAGTAATGGAAAAATAATGTTGAAAAAGGTTTGATAGCGATTTGCTCTTAATGTATAAGAGGCCTCCTCAATTGAAGGGTGAATTGACTTTAATGCGCCTTCCAAAATCATAAAAGACATCGGTGTTAACGCAAGTGTATGCGCAATAACGATGCCGGTGAAACCATATAACCAGTTACTATCAAAACCTAAATATTCCACTAAATATTGAGTGATGTAACCGGATCGTCCCAACATTAAGGTTACACCCAATCCCACTACAAATGGCGGTGTTACGATAGGTAATATAGAGAATATTTTGCCTATTACAGCACTACGTTTAGCAATTCTTGTTGTATATAACGCAAATACTAAACCGAATGCGGTGGCGAGAACCCCAATCGTCCCAGCCACGGAGAGAGAATTCAGAATAATTCTAATAACATAAGGTTGTTTTACTATATCAATGACTTGTCCCGGAACAAATTCCGAACCTTTATAGAACATTGATATAAAAATTGCCAACGTTGGGTAAACAATAAAAAAGAAGATAAGCAGAATAATGCTAATTAACGATCCGATAATAAATTTATCGCTTTGCATTACCTTCATTTTAGCTAGCGCATTAGTAGAAATACCAATTAACGCTACAGTAAGAATAAAAATAGAATACCCTAAACTTATTTTTGCGATTGTCGCAGAAATCATAACAAACGCAAAAATAATACAGGATAAAATAAACTCAATTTTTCCTTGAGATATGACACCTTTCGTTTTCCATAAATCAGAAAACACAGGGATAAGAAAGAGTGAACCAAACCACACCCAACTAAGATTAGGCTGATACCACCCCATCGCTGTAAGTATTTCATCCGAAGTAGAATCAAAAATGCCGTAATATAACGCTAGTGATGGTAGGCAAATAAAGCCTACCATAGCGAACATTACCCAAAAGAGATTGGAATTGAGAAAATTATACTGCTTTCTCATAAAGCCTCCGTTTTTGGTAATAAATAAATTATTTATTTAATTTGACGTCACGTACCCAGCGATCAATTAAACCACTTCGCACATCGGAAGAACCAAATTTATCAAAATCATATTTAATTAAATTTAATTCGTTTGATTTCAAAGCATAAGGAGAGCCTTTAGCATTTACATTGGTTAAGATGTGATGAGATTGACCTTTTTCCCAAGAAAGTTCTTGGGATTCTTTAGACATTGCCCAATCCACAAATAACTGAGCATTTTTTAAATTACGGGCATTTTTAATAATGCTTACACCTCCTAATTCATAGCCTGTTCCTTCGCAAGGAACGACAATTTCAATCGGGGCTCCGTTTTGTTTCTCAAAAGAATAATTTTGCAAGAAACCGATTCCGACCGTTGTTTCTCCGCGTGCTAAGTTGTGGGCGGGTGCGGTGCCTGCTTTAGGGTATTGTGAAATATTTTTATCGAGATCTTTTAGATATTTGAATGCGGCGTCTTCGCCCCAAAGTTGGACAAATGTTGCAATCGCCGTATATGCAGTTCCAGCACTTTGCGGGTCCGAAATTTGAACTTCATTTTTAAGTCTTGGATCTAATAAATCCTTCCAACATTTTGGCACTTCGGTAATACCCAATTTTTTCAATTTTTCGGTATTCACACCAAAACCTAACACCCCCATATAAACAACGGAACTGTAGTTACCTTTACGACGACCCGGATCTTTAAATTCAGGCATAACCTCATTGAGCATTGGAGATTGATATGCAGTTAATAAATCCATTTCAGCCGCTTGCGAGTGGGTATCAAAAGTACCGCCATACCACACATCCGCTTGCGGGTTATTGGCTTCCGCTTTCATTTTTGCCAAGGTACTGCCTGAGCTGTTACGAACAAATGTGGTATTAACATCATATTTTTTAGCAAATGCTTGAACCTGGGTTTCACAAACTGAATTTTGTGCACTGCAATACACGACCAACCGACCTTCGGCCAGCGCCTGAGCAGAGAAGAATACACCACTTAATAAAGTTGCGGATGTAGATACGGCTAAGGAGATTTTTGAGAGTTTCATTGGAACACTCCTGTATTTTTTATTTTATGAACGCAAGCCTAGATGATTGCGTCATTAATGAAGATTACTGATAGGGGCAAATGTAATTTGCCCCTACAACGTTATTTCGCTAATTTAACCTCTTGTACCCATTTTTCAATTAAGGCTTTGCGTTGTTCGGTGGCACCATATTTCTCAAAGTCGTAATTGATCAGATTCAATTTGTTTGGATCAAACGCGGTCGGAGATTGTTCTGCAGTGGTGTTGGTTAAGATTTGTAAGGATTCGCCTTGTTTCCATGCCAATTCCTGCCCTTCTTTGGATAACGCCCAATCCACGAATAATTTTGCATTATCAAGATTACGTGCGCCTTTTAAGATGCTCACACCGCCTAATTCATACCCGGTACCTTCACAAGGAACCACTAGCTCTAACGGTGCGCCATTACGTTTTTCAAGGGCGTAATCATGTAAGAAGCCGATACCGATGGCCGTTTCGCCGCGTGCCGCATTACGAGACGGAGTGACGCCGGATTTAGTATATTGGGAAACATTCGGATGTAAGGCTTTTAAGTAATCAAAGGCTTGATTTTCACCCCAAAGTTGTACAAAAGTCGCTAAGGCGGTGTAAGCCGTACCGGCGCTTTGTGGATCTGCAATTTGCACTTCGCCTTTTAAGCGCGGATCAGTTAAGTCTTTCCAGCATTTCGGCACCTCTTTAATGCCTAATTTTTCAAGACGTTCCGTGTTCACACCGAAACCTAAAATTCCCATATAAATGGCGGAAACGTAGTGACCTTTAGTTTTTGCCGGGTCGCGGAAGCGTTCTACGATTTCATCAATATGTTTAGATTTGTACGGCTCAATTAAACCGATCTCGGCAGCTTGGGCCTGAGGGTCAAACGTGCCACCAAACCAAACGTCCGCTTGAGGGTTGTTTTTTTCTGCTTCCACTTTGGCGAAAGTGCTGCCGGAACCGTTACGAATAAAAGAGGTTTTGACATCATATTTTTCGCCAAAAGCTTTGGTGGTAGTTTCACATAAAATATTTGTGGCACTACAATACACCACCAAACGACCTTGCGCATTTGCTGCAGTGGAAGACAATAAACCGGCAGCTAGAAACGCGGTTGAAATTGAAAGAGAAATTTTGTTGAACTTCATAATACACACTCCTGTTGGATTAAAACGCCTAGATACTACTCGAAAACAAAAAACAATACCGTGATAACTCTCACAATTTTGAAAAGTAATCCCGAAAATAAAGATGAAATAGACCGTGCTTTTCTTTATAATTCAACGAATTTTTACTTCTTCTATCAGGTTAAATTTATGCCGGATTCATCTTGTATCATCATTGCCATTACCGGCGCTTCCGCTTCCGGAAAAAGTTCCATTGCTTCCACTGTACACAAGGAACTGTGTAACGAATTAGGTTGCGAAGAAATCGGTATTATTGCGGAAGATAGCTACTATAAAGATCAAAGCCATTTAGCAATGAACGAGCGCATAAAAACCAATTATGACCATCCAAACTCGATGGATCGCGATTTACTGATTAAGCATTTGCAAGATTTGAAAGCCAGCAAAGCAGTAGATGTACCGGTTTATAGTTATGTCGAACATACTCGAATGAACGAAACCACTCACTTCACACCGAAAAAAATCGTGATTTTAGAAGGTATTCTATTGCTCACGGACGAACGAATACGCCAACAAGCGGATATTTCCGTATTTGTGGATACCCCGTTAGATATTTGTTTTATTCGTCGTTTACAACGCGATATGGAAGAGCGCGGTCGCTCACTCCAATCCGTCATTGAACAATACCGCGCGACTGTTCGCCCGATGTTCTTGCAGTTTATTGAGCCGTCAAAACAATATGCGGATATTGTCATTCCGCGCGGTGGCAAGAACCGCATTGCAATTAATATGTTAAAGGCTCAAATCTTACATCTACTGGATCAAAAATAGGAGAAATTATGCGTCTTTGCGACACCGATATTGAACGCTACTTGAATGATGGCATTATTTCCTTAACGCCGCGTCCGGATAACGACAAAATCAATGGTGCTACCATTGATGTACGTTTGGGAAATTCCTTTCGCGTGTTTCGTGAACATTCCGCACCTTACATTGATTTAAGCGGTCCGAAAGATGAAGTGTCGGCGCAGCTGGAATCGGTAATGAGCGATGAAATTATTATCGGTAACGATGAAGCCTTTTTCTTACACCCCGGCGTGTTGGCGCTTGCCACCACTTTGGAATCGGTAAAACTACCGGCGAATATTATCGGTTGGCTAGACGGGCGTTCTTCTTTAGCGCGTCTGGGCTTAATGGTACATGTCACAGCGCACCGCATTGACCCGGGTTGGGAAGGAAAAATCGTATTAGAGTTTTACAATTCCGGTAAACTGCCGCTGGCTTTACGCCCAAATATGATCATCGGCGCGCTGAGTTTTGAAGTATTAAGCGGAGCGGCCGCGCGTCCGTACAGCAGCCGTAAAGATGCCAAATACAAAAATCAACAAAATGCCGTCGCCAGCCGTATCGGCGAGGATAAATAAATGAAAAAGATCGCACTAAGTCTATCGATCGTGGTGGCTGCGATCTTTGCGTTTTTTTATGTTCAACTTCAACAAGCTAAAAGCTTACTCCTTGAACAACTTGCACAACACGATATTTCGGTAAAATCCCTTAAAGTCGGTTTAATTCCACAGCCTCATTTTTCCATCGAACAATTAAATTATCACACGTTTTCCTTAACACAAACCGAAGGGAAAGTGGCGTTTTTACCTTTGTTTGCGGGCGATGTAAAACTTGAAGAGCTCACCATTGCACAAGCAAAATTAACTCAAAACGCAACAAACAGCGCCAAAATAATGATGCGTTTTGCTAATATTTCTCTAAATAAATTATTCACAAAAGAAATTCTGTTTAGTGGTGCGAATCTTATTTCGGTTGAACTGGCAAAACCAATTTACGGCAAAACGACAAAATATACTTTTACCTTTAATAAAGCCAATCTCGCCCTTCATCAAGATCGTGAATCGCTGTTGCAAATTGACGGAGCAAAACTAAACGAACAGGCGCTCGATTATATCGAAATTCACGCCGATTTTTCTAAACCGCAAAAAGTATTAATCGGCTATATCAAGCCGATTTGCACAACAAATTGCCTTGCGGTATTAAAATTCAACGGTATCGCACAACAAAGTACGGTTAATTTTTCCGGTAAAAATTTTCCGACAGAACGTTTGCTCACATTACTTAATTTACCCAAAGCGCTCACCGGGACGACGGATTTTAACATTCGACTGGCATTTAATAATTCGGAATTAATCCAAGGAACATTTGATTTTAATGCGCGTGATGGCGAAATTTTAGGTATGAACTTATTAGACTTAGTCACGCAATATTGGCCCATAAACTACCGCGGCGATTTATCGAAGAGACGAATGAGCACCGCATTCGAACGGCTTGATTCTCAACTTTCCTTGGACAACAATTTGCTGCGCGTGAATAAATTTAACCTAATAACACCCGAGCTTTTAGGGCGAGGAAACGGTTTAATTAATTTACATACCATGCAATGCGATGCAATATTAAACTTATCATCTGCCGATGAAAAATATAAAGATTTCACCTTGCCAATTCATTTTTTCGACAGTTGTTATTCCCCTCAATATAAAATCGAATTTAATAAATTTTTTAGAAAGCAATTAAAAGATTTACTTAAAGAGAAATTAAATTAATGTTTAAAAAAATCGAATCCATTCAATATTGGCGTGTAGCGGTAATGGCTTGCGCCGCTTTTATTTTTAATACCACGGAATTCGTACCGGTTGCGTTATTAACCGATATTGCACAAAGTTTTGAGATGCAGACTTCGGAAGTCGGATTGATGATTACGGTTTATGCTTGGACAGTGTTGCTCACGTCATTACCGGGAATGCTGTTGACCGGAAAAATGGAACGTAAAAGCTTGCTAATTAAGCTTTTTGTAATTTTTATTATCGGGCATCTTGTTTCGATTATCGCGTGGAATTTTTGGATTTTGCTCATTGCGCGAATGTGCATTGCATTAGCACACGCCATATTTTGGTCGATTACGGCTTCTTTGGTCATGCGCATCGCACCGAAAAATAAGAAAACCCAAGCGCTCGGTATGCTTGCTATCGGTTCTTCGCTGGCCACGATTTTGGGCTTACCGCTGGGCCGCATAATCGGCCAATTCGTTGGATGGCGTGTCACTTTTGCTGTAATTGGCATATTAGCATTAGCTGCGATGTTCTTAATTATTCGCCTTTTGCCAAATTTACCAAGCAAAAATGCCGGCTCCTTGGCAAGTTTACCGTTATTGGCGAAACGCCCGTTATTGATCGGGATTTATATTACCACCCTCATCCTTGTCGCGGCGCACTTTACCGCCTACACCTATATCGAGCCGTTCATGATTCAAATCGGGCAATTGGATCCTAATCTTGCAACCATAATCTTGCTCGTTTTCGGTGTTTCCGGCGTGATTGCCAGCTTACTATTTAATCGCCTATATCGCTTCGGTCCGACTCAATTTATTCTCGGTGCGATGAGCTTATTAGTCGTTTCACTCGCGCTATTGCTTGTCTCGGCGGATTACAAACTCACAATGTTTACGCTCGCTTTCATTTGGGGAATCGGCATCGCTTGCATAGGACTTTCGCTACAAATGCGCGTACTGCAATTTGCACCCGATGCGACAGATGTCGCCACGGCTATTTATTCGGGCATTTTTAATGCAGGGATCGGTGGTGGCGCCTTGCTTGGCAGCCAAATGATGCGCCACATCGGACTTGAATATATTGGCTTTGCCGGTGCGCTCACGGCCATCGTCGGACTCGCCGTCTTTGTGTTCGTTAATGTACGTTATCGCGAACAAAACGGCTAAAAATCCCCGGCATGAAACACATACGCAACATGCTCGTATCGAGGCTTTGACGAATCGTTCGCCAAATATAAATTTCACTCTCCAAAATAGCACCGCATTGGAACGGCCTCCAATGCGGTGCTATTTCAATACGGCGCCATTTTTAAACAAGAGTAGCAATAAAAGAGCCGCAATAACGACTACCGCGCCTGTATCAAGCGACCCGATTAGAAACCTTTTAGCGGTCAACATGAAAACAAGCTATCAATTTGCCATCCGGATATTGCTCCAATTTCGGTTGTGCTTCCCGACATTTTTCCGTGGCTTTCCAACAGCGCGGATTAAAAGCGCAACCTTGCGGTGGATTAATCGGGCTAGGCAATTCACCGGTTAATTTTATGCGTTGGCGGCGTAAATGCGGTGATAAACGCGGCGTGGCGGAAAGCAAAGCCTGCGTGTAAGGATGCTGCGGATTTGCAAAAATTTGTTCACTCGAGCCTTGTTCCACACAACGTCCCAGATACATCACCATCACTTCGTCGGCAATATGTTCCACTACGGAAAGATCGTGCGAAATGAACACATAAGAAAGTCCGAGTTCAGACTGCAAATCCATCATCAAATTTAGCACTTGCGCACGCACGGACACATCCAGTGCGGAAACCGGTTCGTCCGCCACCACGATATCCGGCTCAAGCATTAAGCCGCGCGCAATAGCGATTCTTTGGCGTTGACCGCCGGAAAACATATGTGGATAACGGTCATAAAATTCCGGCCGCAAACCGACTTTTGCCATCATCAACAGGACTTTTTCTTTGCGTTCTTTAGCAGAAAGTTTGCTGTTAATAATAAGCGGTTCTTCTAAAATCGAGCCGATTTTTTTACGCGGATTAAGCGACGCATAAGGATTCTGGAAGACAATTTGAATTTTTTTGCGGCGTAAGGCTTTTGTCGCCTTATCTTTTTCTAAAAAATTATGCCCGTTGTAATAAAGCTCACCTTCCGTTGGTTCTTCAATCATGGTGAGTAAGCGCCCGAGTGTCGATTTTCCACAACCGGACTCCCCGACAATAGCAAGGGTTTTACCTCGTTCCAACCGGAATGAAATGCCATCTAAAGCCTTCACTTGTTGCGGTTTGGCAAACAAGCCTTTTTTTACCGGATAATACTTTTTTAAGCCGACGGCACGTAAAAGTGGCATCTCGGACAATGGCGCATTTCCTTTGATTTCGATCGTCATCGTTTATTCTCCTTGATACTCCACCGGTTTGCCTTGCGCATTCAACGGCGTATGGCACTTCACTTTGCGCATTCCAATGCGGTGCTGTTTCGGCTCTACGCGACGACAATGCTCGGTGGCATACGGACAACGCGGGTTAAGCAAACAACCGGTCGGGCGATCATAACGTCCGGGTACCACGCCGGGAAGCGATGCCAAACGCGCCTTGCCTTCGGCAAATTCCGGCAGGGAATGCAACAACGCTTGCGTGTAAGGATGTTTCGGTTCACGGAAAATCTCTTCCGCACGACCTTCTTCCACCACTTGTCCGGCATACATCACAATAATGCGATGCGCTGCTTCAGCCACGAGCGCTAAATCGTGAGTAATTAAAATCAACGACATACATTCTTTTTTCTGTAAATCGAGCAATAAATCCATAATTTGCGCTTGAATTGTCACATCCAAGGCGGTGGTCGGTTCATCGGCGATCAATAATTTAGGCTTGCACGCAATCGCCATCGCGATCATCACGCGCTGGCTCATGCCGCCGGACAATTGATGCGGATACGCATCAATACGGGATTCCGGATCGGGAATGCCGACTAAACGTAACAATGCCAAAGCACGTTCGCGTCTGGTTTTTCGGCTTCCTCCCTCATGCGCTTGCAAGGCTTCCATAATTTGAAAACCGATGGTGTAAGCAGGATTAAGGCTGGTCATCGGGTCTTGAAAAATCATTGCTACGTCGGCACCAATCAGTTGACGTTTTGCTTTATCGTTAAGCTTAAGCAAATCTTGATTTTCAAAAGTTAATTCTTCAGCGAACACTCGTCCGGGGAAATCAATTAACCCCATAATTGCCAAGGAACTTACCGATTTACCCGAACCTGACTCGCCGACAATACCCAGCACTTCGCCTTGTTCCACCTGATAACTAATGCGATCCACCGCTTTAAAAGGTGCGTTTTTATCGCCGAAATGAACAGAAAGTTCTTTTACATCTAATAATGCCATTCTGTTTCCCTATTGTTTAAGTTTCGGATCAAGCGCGTCGCGTAAGCCGTCGCCCATTAAGTTAAAAGCCAGTACAAGAGATAAAATCACTAAGCCGGGAATCGTTACCAGCCAGTTCGCCGCCTGCATAAAACTGCGCGCTTCAGATAACATCGTGCCGAGTTCCGGTGTCGGCGGTTTCGCCCCGATACCCAAAAAGCCAAGTGTTGCCAATTCTAAAATCGCGTTGGAAATCCCCATCGTCATTTGTACGATTAACGGTGCCAGACAGTTCGGCAAAATCACAATAAACATTAACCGTAAAACGCCTGCACCTGCGACTTTAGAAGAAATCACATAATCGCGATTTTTTTCATTCATTACCGCCGCACGGGTCAGGCGCACATAACTAGGAATGGAAACCACTGCAATGGCCAAGGTGGCATTTGCTAATGAAGGCTCTAAAATCGAAACCACGACAATCGTCAACAGCAAATTCGGAATAGCGAGCATAATATCGATCAGACGCACAATCACCGTATCCAACACACCGCCGTAATAACCGGCAAATAAGCCAAGGCCGGTACCTAAAATACAGGACAGCAGCACAATCACAAGACCGGCAAAAACGGAAATCCGCGTACCATAAATAATGCGCGAAAAAATATCGCGGCCGATATCGTCGGTACCGAGCAAATATGCGGGATTACCGCCCTCATACCAAGCGGGCGGCAGTAGCAATGCGGTGCGATTTTGTTCTGCCGGATCAAAAGGTGCGATGTACGGCGCGAAAATACTGATGAGAGCGATGAAAAGAATAAAAATTAAACCGATTAACGCTCCGCGATTTTGTTTAAAATAAAACCAAAATTCCTGCAAAGGCGTTCTTGGCGTTAAAATTGAAGTCGTGTCTGCCATCATTTCTCCCAATTAATGACGAATACGCGGATTCACCACGCCGTAAAGTAAATCAATAGTCAAATTCACCGCAATAATAATGGTGGCGATAATCAATACCGAACCTTGCAACACCGGATAATCGCGCGCGTGAATCGCATCAATAATCCATTTACCAATACCCGGCCAAGAAAAGATCGTTTCCGTCAGCACCGCACCGGAAAGCAGTTGCCCGACAATCAGTCCGACTACCGTCACCACCGGAATCAACGCATTACGCAAAGCGTGCACAATCACGATACGGGAGTAACTTAAACCTTTCGCTTTTGCCGTGCGAATATAATCTTCGCCCAATACTTCAAGCATTGCCGAACGGGTCATGCGAGTAATAATCGCAAGCGGAATCGTACCAAGCACAATGGCCGGAAGAATTAACGATTTCAGCGCATTTTCAAACGCGCCGGGCACACCGGAAAGCCAAGTATCGATCAACATAAAACCGGTCGGCGTATCGATCCAAAAATCATTTTCTAAGCGTCCGCCTTGTGGCAAACCTAAGAGCGGCGAAACGTATAAAATCAGAATCAATCCCCACCAGAAAATCGGCATGGAATAACCGGTTAACGATACAGCCGTTACCGTATGTGAAATCCAGCTCTCTTTTTTTATCGCCGCAAAAGTACCGAAAATAATGCCACCCAGTAACGACCAAAACAGCGCAAAAAACGCCAATTCCGCCGTTGCCGGAAAAAGCGTAAAGAATTCCGAAATGACAGGTTGCTGAGTGCGAAAAGACGAACCGAAATCTCCTCGAATCACATTGCCGATGTAATTGAAATATTGCTGATACAAAGGCAGATCAAGGCCAAGTTGATGCATCATTTGCTGATGAACTTCCGGTGTTAAACCGCGCTCGCCCATCATAATCTCCACCGGATCGCCGGGAATAAAATGAACAAGGGCAAAGGTGATAAAAGTAATCGCAATGAAAGTAGGAATCACCATTAAAATACGTTTGAAAATAAATTTAAACATTCAATCACTCAACAAATAACAAAAAATGCGGTTAAAAATTGACCGCACTTTTCTCTTCAACATCAATGGGAAACATTAAAAACCGCCAGATTCTACCGTACTTGTCGGTATTTTTCCAAATTACCTGTTGTTATCAATCATTCCTTTTCGGCATATCGTAACGCCGGAATAAGCGGTATTACGTAATCAATATGAAGTCGATTAGCGCAGCGATTAATCAGAGAATTGACGGGCGATTATAAGTCGGCTGAACGCTTGTCGAAGGATTCGTTGAAAGGTAAAAATAGCACCGCATTGAAAGCGCCTCCAATGCGGTGCTGTTTCCGCCAAAAACCGACAAGCGGGTTAAAATTATTTCACGTTAGCCGGAACAAACATGATTTAATACACGGTAAAATTACCGCACTTTTTCCAATTTCGCTAAATGCGCAATCAACCACTTAATTCCCTGCGCTTGGAATGCGATTTGCAGACGCGTGTTGTTATCTGAACCTTCTACATTAATCACCGTGCCGAAGCCGAATTTCTCATGTTTCACTTTTTGTCCCATTTTCCATTCGTTTTCGTTTGGATTTGAA
Organism: Rodentibacter sp.; assembly: GCF_057314195.1. Classification (NCBI taxonomy): domain Bacteria; kingdom Pseudomonadati; phylum Pseudomonadota; class Gammaproteobacteria; order Pasteurellales; family Pasteurellaceae; genus Rodentibacter; species Rodentibacter sp. The sequence continues at coordinate 46,285 of NZ_DBHLAM010000055.1, forward strand.
TGAGACAGCGAACCGACTTTCGCCAAATTCATCGCACGTGTCACCGTGCCACGTAAACGAATTTCTTGAATGCATTCTTGCGGTAACTCGGCAATAAAACGCGACGGCAAATGGCGTTCTTCTTTCGCATACAAACGACGACTTTCGGCATAAGAAATCGTCAATTTTTGTTTTGCGCGCGTAATCCCCACGTAAGCCAAACGGCGCTCTTCTTCCAAGCGCCCCGGCTCTTCAAAAGAACGAAAACTCGGGAACAAGCCTTCTTCCACACCTACCATAAACACGCGTGGAAACTCTAAACCTTTTGCCGAGTGCAACGTCATCATTTCCACGCTGGATTGATGCGGTGACGCTTGCTCTTCGCCCGCTTCAAGGGAGGCGTGGGTTAAAAAGGCGGTGAGATCCGTCATTTCTTCGGCTTCATCAGGTTTTACAAATTCACGGGTTGCACTCACCAACTCTTCCAAGTTTTCAATCCGTACTTCTCCCTTTTCGCCTTTTTCTTGCTGATACATATCGTATAAACCGGAATGTTTAATCACAAAATCCGTTTGGGCAAAAAGTGGCATTTCGGCAGTGTCAAGTTGCAAAGAATTAATTAATTCTTGGAATCGTAATAATGCGGTGGAAGCGCGCCCGGTCAGCCTATTTTCTTGTGTCGCCACTTGTACCGCTTGCCATAAGGTAATTTGGCGTTCGCGCGTGAGATGGCGCAACACTTCTAACGTGCGCTCGCCAATACCGCGTGTCGGCGTATTAATCACGCGTTCAAATGCCGCATCGTCTTGGCGGTTATTAATTAAACGTAAATAGGCTAAAGCATCTTTGATTTCTTGGCGTTCAAAGAATCGCATTCCGCCGTAAATTCGATAAGGAATTTGGCAACGAATCAAGGCTTCTTCAATCACACGCGACTGGCTGTTACTGCGATAAAGCACCGCGCAATCGTCTAGTTTTCCGCCGTTATCCACCCAATCTTGAATTTGCGAAGCCACAAATTTAGCTTCATCTAATTCATTGAAGGCGGCGTAAATGCCCACAGGCTCGCCTTTTTCACCGTCCGTCCATAAATTCTTACCGAGGCGATCGCCGTTGTTGGCAATCAATTCGTTCGCACTATTTAGGATATTGGCGGTAGAACGGTAATTTTGCTCAAGTCGAATAGTTTCTGCTTTAAAATCTTTCAAAAATTTTTGGATATTTTCGATCTGCGCACCGCGCCAACCGTAAATGGATTGATCGTCATCGCCCACAATCATCACATTGCCGGTTTGTCCCGCCAGAATTTTGATCCATTGATACTGAATTTTGTTGGTGTCCTGGAACTCATCCACCAAAATATGTCGAAAGCGCTGCTGATAACGCTGTAAAATCAACGGTTTTTTATCAAACAATTCATAAGCGCGAATTAAAAGCTCGGCAAAATCCACGAGGCCGGCGCGATCACAAGTATCTTGATAAATCTGATAAATCTTAATCCATTCGCGTTCTTGGCGATCGTTAAAATCTTCAATTTCGTGTGGCCGCAAACCCTCGTCTTTTTTATTGTTGATGTACCAACAAGCCTGCTTCGGCGGAAACGCTTTTTCGTCGTAGTTGTGCAGTTTTAACAAACGTTTTAACAAACGCAACTGATCTTCCGAATCCAGAATTTGGAAATCTTGCGGCAACCCCACATCTAAATGATGCGCGCGTAACAAGCGGTGCGCGATGCTGTGAAAAGTGCCGATCCACATACCGAATAAATTCGTTTGAGAATACTTGCCCAAGGTGGTTTGAATGCGGTGCCGCATTTCAGCTGCAGCTTTGTTGGTGAAAGTTACCGCCATAATGCTGCCTTCGGAAATATTTTCCACAGCGACAAGCCATGCAATTCGATGGGTCAACACACGGGTTTTACCGCTCCCTGCGCCCGCCAACACCAAATAATTGCCCGGCGGCGCGCCGACCGCTTCCCGTTGTTTATCATTCAAACCGTCAAGTAATTCGGAAATGTCCATTTTTGTTTACTTTATCTGTGTAAATTTACAGGGGATTATAGTGACATTTTACCGGTTAGACAATGAGGAATTCGTCGTCCGTGGACGATTTTGGTACTTGATTGATGCCTTCTTACGAATCTGCAAAGCACATCGGAAAAGGCATTGTCGAACATAAAAAATAGCACCGCATTGGAGCAGGTTCCAATGCGGTGCTGTTACGCGATACAAACGCCGGAAGTTTATTTCCGGATCGCCGCCGTTTCATTTTAATCTTCGGAAAATCGCACTTTAGCTTCGGCAATTGCTTCAGCGACGCGCAACGGCGAAACGCCGCCTTTGGCACAACGTTTATTCAAGCAAGATTGAAGTGAAAGAATTTCGTACACATCATCGTCCACGACTTCACTGAATTGGCGGAATTCCGGAATAGTTAAATCTTCCAAGCCTTTGCCTTTTTTAATTGCGTAAACCACGGTTTCGCCCACGATATGATGCGAGTCACGGAACGGTACACCTTTTGCCACCAAATAATCGGCAAGCTCAGTTGCATTAGAATAGCCTTTTAACGCCGCTTCACGAGTGCGTTCCACATTTACTTTCAATTCATCTAACACAAAGGTCGCCATATCAACGCAATCTTGCCACGTATCTAAGGCGTCAAAAATGCCTTCTTTATCTTCCTGCATATCTTTGTTATAGGCCAACGGCAAACCTTTTAAAGTCATTAACATACCGGTTAACGCCCCCATTACGCGGCCTGCTTTGCCACGGATTAATTCGCATGCATCCGGATTTTTCTTTTGCGGCATTAAAGAAGAACCAGACGTAACACGATCGGATAATTCCACGAAATTTGCTTCGCCGCTATTGAAAATAATCATATCTTCTGCAAAGCGGGAAAGATGCGCCATACTTAATGCAGCGGTTGAAAGTAATTCGACGATATGATCGCGGTCGGACACGCTGTCCAGGCTGTTACGCGTCGCGAAGGCAAAACCCAAATCTTGTGCCAGCGCCTCGCGATCTACCGCATACGCCGTACCGGCAAGCGCGCCGCTACCAAGCGGGCAACTGTTCATACGTTTGTACGCATCGGCCAGACGGCCGTAATCGCGTTCAAACATTTCTACGTATGCCATGCACCAATGTGCAAAAGTAATCGGTTGCGCACGTTGCAAATGGGTGTAACCCGGCATCACAGCATCTTGCGTATTTTCCGCAGTTTGCACCAAATGACGTTGCAAATTGCGGATGGAATTTTGCAATTCAATTACGCGCTCTTTGCACCACAGTTTGATATCAAGGGCTACTTGGTCGTTACGGCTACGGCCGGTATGTAATTTTTTACCCAAATTGCCTACTTTATCGATGAGTTTACTTTCCACCCAACTGTGAATATCTTCCGCATCGTCTTGCAAAATCGCTTGCGGATTCGAGCGCACTTCAATTAATAATTCATTTAACGCTTGCTCCAACTGTTGTTGCTCTTCTTGCTTCAGTACATTCACTTTTACCAAGGCTTTTGACCAACCGATAGAACCGACAATATCTTGTTCCGCCAAACGGAAATCAAAACGTAATGAATCGTTAAAATCTTTAAAACGCTTGTCTGCAGCCTGCGTAAAACGTCCACCCCAAAGTGCCATAATATTTCCTCTATGTCTTATATGCGACCGCCCAAACGGTCAAGCAAAGTAATTATTTATTACATTATTATGCATAAATATGCACAAATCAAGTTTTACTTCGGAAAATAAAAAACTTCCTCAAAATCTCCCTCGCCACATCATAAAAATGCCTGATTTTTTTATAACAAGAACTAGACACTACGCGGTTTTAGTGATACCTTACGCACCACTTTTTGGACGCCAGTCCTCCATTCATTCACTCAACTCTCATTCATTCCAACGATTATTCATTATGCATTTAACAGAACTTAAAAATATGCCTGTTTCCGATCTCGTGAAACTCGGCGAAGAGCAAATGGGCCTAGAAAATTTAGCGCGTTTGCGCAAGCAAGATATTGTCTTTGCCATTTTAAAACAACACGCAAAAGGCGGTGAAGACATCTTCGGCGGCGGCGTATTGGAAATTTTACCGGATGGCTTTGGCTTCCTCCGTTCGGCGGACAGTTCCTATTTAGCCGGCCCTGACGATATTTATGTCAGCCCAAGCCAAATTCGTCGCTTCAATTTGCAAACCGGAGACAAAATCGAAGGAAAAATTCGACCGCCGAAAGAAGGCGAACGCTATTTTGCCCTCCTCAAAGTAGATCAAGTCAATGACGACAAACCGGAAGTCTCCCGCAGCAAAATCCTTTTCGAAAACTTAACGCCATTACATGCCAATTCCCGTTTAAGAATGGAACGTGGCAACGGCTCTACCGAAGATTTAACCGCCCGAATTTTAGATTTAGCCGCCCCTATCGGGAAAGGCCAACGTGGTTTGATCGTCGCGCCACCGAAAGCGGGTAAAACCATGTTGTTGCAAAATATTGCGCAAAGCATTACCCACAACTACCCTGATGTCGAACTTATTGTGTTACTGATCGATGAGCGCCCGGAAGAAGTTACGGAAATGCAACGCTCCGTAAAAGGCGAAGTGATTGCCTCTACTTTCGATGAACCGGCAACCCGTCACGTTCAAGTGGCTGAAATGGTGATCGAAAAAGCCAAACGTTCTGTAGAACACAAAAAAGATGTGGTGATTTTACTTGACTCCATCACCCGTTTAGCGCGTGCTTATAACACCGTCACACCGGCATCCGGTAAGATTTTATCCGGTGGTGTGGACGCCAACGCATTACACCGCCCCAAACGTTTCTTCGGCGCAGCGCGTAACGTGGAAGAAGGCGGCAGCTTAACGATTATCGCCACCGCATTAGTCGATACCGGCTCCAAAATGGATGAAGTGATCTTCGAAGAATTTAAAGGTACAGGTAACATGGAATTGCATCTTTCCCGTAAAATTGCGGAAAAACGTGTGTTCCCGGCTATCGACTTTAACCGTTCAGGTACCCGTAAAGAGGACTTGCTCACCGCCCCTGATGAGTTACAAAAAATGTGGATTCTACGCAAAATCCTTAATCCGATGGGCGAAGTGGAAGCGATGGAATGGCTCATTGACAAACTCGGCATGGCCAAAACTAACGAAGAATTTTTTGAAATTATGAAACGCTCATAATTCAAAACACAAAAGAAAAATAACTGTACGGCCTCTGCACAATTAGCCGCATTTAATTAGAGGATCGGGCGCTGTAATCCAGTACTCGATCCTTTTTGTTGGCTTGGTATGCCTGTAATTCTCGGTCAGCAAAATCAAATCGATTTTAGGCTTAATCTTGTGGCCGATTGTTTTCTTTAATTTTCAAAGTGTTTCTAGCTTAAACGATAAGCATAATTTTGAAATGATGTGATGGCCGCACAAAGCGGAAAATTACACTCACAAAATAGCACCGCATTGGAAGCGGCTCCAATGCGGTGCTATTTGGGAATGCCAATCCACGTTCCGACTCAAAAGCCGTTTTACATATTCACAGCATTCAGTTGAGCTTTAAGCTTACATTTTGAAAAAAGCAAAGGCCACTTTTTATGAATGAGACGCAGTGGAAAATAAATTAATTACCAACACGCCGGCAATAATTAAGCCGATGCCGATGAGGCCCGCCGTATCAATTCTTTGCCCAAAGACAAAATAGGCGACAAGCGTAGTCAAAACAATGCCCACACCTGACCAAATTGCATAAACCAAGCCGACCGGTAGCGTACGGAAAACAATGGAAACCAAATAAAAAGATACGGCATAAAGGCCTAACGAGCCGACCGTTGGTAGCGGTTTGGTAAAACCGTCGCTTAGTTTCAGTAAATTGGTTGCGACGATTTCCAGACAAATGGAGAACGCGAGTAAAATCCAAGGGTTCATTGATTCCTCATAAAAGAAAAGTCTTCATAAAAAAAGAGGCGCAGTCTGCGCCTCTTCCGCTTAAACAAATATGTTCTTAACAATCTTGTTTACCAAATTCGGCCTGACGAAGAATATTGCGTACGGCTTCGTCAAATGCAGCAAGCACTTGTTCGGCATGTTTCGGATCGCTACCGCGGGCGTCGAGGTAGAACTTGATTTTCGGTTCCGTACCGGACGGACGGGCGATGAGGCGACTACCATTTTCCAGCACGAACACCAGAATGTCACTTTGGCGATCAGTTTTGGTGTGATCGATAAATTGTGCCACATTCACACCGCCGATTACACTCGGTGGATTATTGCGAAATGCGCTCATTAATTTGCCAATTTCAGACAGATCGCTTACGCGAATAGAAATTTGTCCACTTACATAAGCACCGAATTCTTTGGTGAATTCCGCCGCGTAATCCGCCAAGGTTTTGCCTTGTTTTTTCAGATTACGGACTAAATCCAAGAACATGATGGCGGCGGAAATGCCATCTTTGTCGCGCACTTTATCCGGGTCAACCAAATAACCGAGGGCTTCTTCAAAGCCGAATAACAAGCCTTGCACTTTACCGATATATTTAAACCCGGTGAGCGTTTCTTGTGATTCAAAACCATAACGTTTGGCAATTTCCGCCAGCGCAGGCGAGGAAACTAAGGAGCAAGCGAATATGCCTTTTTTGCCTTGCGCATGATATTGTTTCGCCAAATACCAGCCTAAGAAACAACCAACCACATTGCCGTGCAGCGGTTTCCAGTTGCCTTGCGCATCAGGCACGGCCACCGCCAGTCGGTCAGCATCGGGATCATTCGCGATAATAAATTCGGCGTTGTTTTCTTTTGCTATTTTAATCGCCAAATCCAACGCGCCTTTTTCTTCCGGATTCGGGAAGTTGACGGTCGGGAACGTACCGTCCGGCCATACTTGTTCGGCAACAATGTGCGGTTGTGGCAATCCCGCTTTTGCCAAGGTTTTGCTCAACACTTCGTAACCCACGCCGTGCATGGCGGTATAAACATAGTTAATATTTGCTTGTGGCTCTTTAGCGAGAGAGGCGGTTTTTGCAATATAGGCATCCACTACGGTGTCGTCTAATATCACATATTCCTGACTGCGCGGTAAATCTTTCACGCTACCGGCGGCAACCTTATCAATTAGCGCCGCGATTTGTTGATCTGCCGGTGAAACGATTTGCCCACCGCCGTTCGCTTTGCCTAAATACACTTTGTAACCATTATCTTCCGGTGGGTTATGGCTGGCGGTGACCATCACACCGGCGGTGGTGTCGAAATATTGAATGGCGTAAGCCAGTACCGGCGTCGGTAATTTACGCGGTAATAAATAAGCTTTGATACCGGCACCTGCCATAATTTCGGCGGTATCGCGCGCGAACACATCGGAGTTTTTACGTCCGTCGTAGCCAATCACAATGGAAGGTTGTTGGTCGTATTCTTTTAAGAACAATGCCAAACCGCCGGCAGCCTGCGCCACCAACACACGATTCATGCCCATAGAACCCGCTTGCAAACGACCGCGCAAACCGGCGGTACCGAATTGTAAGCGTCCATCAAAACGCGCCTGTAATTCCGTTTCCGCTGCTTTATCGCCCGCTTTCGCCGCATCTAAAAGTGTGTTTAACTCTGCACGGGTTTCTGCATCAGGATCTTGATTCAACCAATTTTGAGCTATATTAAAGAGAGTTGTCATAGTTCACCTTCCTAAGTTAAAAGACAATTACGAATTGCGGATAGACTAGCGGAAAAACGGTAAAATTTAAACGCCTATTTAGTGAAACTTTGATCTAAATAACACTTTTCGTACCGCCCATCGCTCATAAAAAAC
>NZ_DBHLAM010000055.1:54067-68709 GCF_057314195.1 Rodentibacter sp.
GTATGCCGTTTCTTGCGAGCCTTGATTTTACCGGTTCCAATGCGGTGCTCACAGCAACAGTGCCGAGCCCCATTTGATAATATCAAAGAAGAACTTGTTCTGGTTGGTGGCAATGCCGTCGCCACTTTTCTTCGAGGTACCATCTTCGTTTTTACTGTCATCCACCATGCCGTCTTTATATTGGCCTTTCACCACATCCAAATCGTCGCGCGCTTGGCTGCGAAGAACCTGACAGGTTTTCGCCTCTAAGGGCTCAATTTCGCCCACTTCGGTGCGGAATTTTTTGAATTGGTAGGTGGCGTAATTCATAGATTTTTCATCTTGTTGAATGATTTTCACATAATCTTCGCCGATGATTTTTTCCAACGGATAGAAAAACACATATTGCGAATGAATATAGCTGTCTTCTTTGGCAAAATGTTGTTGTTGAATGCGTGTTAAATTTGGGTAAATACACTGTTCCGCTTGCTTGCTGGCAATCGCCCAAAGTTTGGCGTCTTTGTCGGAAAGTTGATAATCCGCACCGGCGAATTCGCCGGGAATCGGCGATTGCGACGCGCCAAAAAGACTACAAGCAGCAAGTAATAAACTCATTGTGAATGTCGCGATATATTTCATTTTAAATCCTTGTTTTTTTTCGAATGGCCGAAATTCTAACAATAAGCGAAAAAGAGATAAAGCGCGAAATCAATTTAGTTTTCCGAATCCACCGAATTTCCGCTATAATGACCGCGTTTTTTTGTCTCAAATTAAAAGGTATTCTCATGCAAAATCCAAAAGATGACGTCCTTTACGCCCCTGTCGAGTGGGTTGATCACAGCGAAAGTTACAGCGACATTCGTTATCACAAATCCACCGACGGGATCGCCAAAATCACCATCAATCGTCCGGAAGTGCGTAACGCGTTCCGTCCTCAAACCGTGAAAGAAATGATCAATGCCCTTTCTGACGCACGTTTCGATGAAAAAATCGGCGTTATCGTGCTCACCGGCGAAGGCGAAAAAGCGTTCTGTTCCGGCGGCGACCAAAAAATTCGTGGCGATTACGGCGGTTACAAAGACGAAAGTGGCGTGCATCATTTAAACGTATTGGATTTCCAACGCGATATTCGCACCTGCCCGAAACCGGTGGTAGCGATGGTAGCGGGTTACGCTATCGGCGGCGGTCACGTATTGCACATGCTTTGCGATTTAACCATTGCGGCGGACAACGCGATTTTCGGTCAAACCGGTCCGAAAGTAGGTTCATTTGACGGCGGTTGGGGCGCAAGCTATATGGCGCGCTTAGTCGGTCAGAAAAAAGCACGCGAAATTTGGTTTTTATGTCGCCAATACAATGCGCAAGAAGCCTTAGATATGGGCTTAGTCAATACCGTCGTGCCTTATGCTGATCTTGAAAAAGAAACCGTGCGTTGGTGTCGCGAAATGTTGCGCAACAGTCCGATTGCGCTCCGTTGCTTAAAAGCCGCATTGAACGCGGATTGCGACGGACAAGCGGGTCTACAAGAATTGGCCGGTAACGCAACCATGTTGTTCTATATGACCGAGGAAGGACAAGAAGGTCGCAACGCGTTCAACGAAAAACGTGCGCCGAATTTCAGCAAATTCAGACGTAATCCTTAATTCATATTTCAAAATGCGGTTAAAAATCTTCAGGAATTCGGTACTATGCTGCAAATGCACAAACTCTCCGAATGAAGTATGAGTTCAAGTCACAAAATAGCACCGCATTGGAAGCCGCTTCAATGCGGTGCTATTTTATGAGGTCATTTCAGCCTTGTGCAACAGCTACGTAATTTCATAAATTTTGACTGCACCTTTATATTGGGAGAAAGCCATGGCAAACAAATCTTTCAATCTTTATCGCTATTCCATTCCCGTCGATAGCCAGCTCATTCTCGGTGATCGTTTTCTTAAGCGTCGCGAAGGTTTATTAGTGCGCGTCAGTTGCAGTCGTGACGGCTGGGGCGAAATCGCGCCCTTACCCGGTTTTAGCGAAGAAACGCTCGAGCAAGCACAAGAACAAGCCATCAAATGGCTGACAAATTGGCAACAAGCGAGTTGCGACGCGCCACGCGTTCCCTTGGATGGTACTTATCCCTCCGTCGCTTTCGGCATCAGTTGCGCGATGGATGAAATGAAAGGTTATTTAAAAGAAGCGGCAAATTTTAATACAGCACCGCTTTGCTACGGCGATCCTGATGAACTTTATGCCGAACTGGCCGCCATTGAAGGTGAAAAAGTCGCAAAAATGAAAGTCGGTATGTACGAAGCCAATCGTGACGGTTTAATTGCCGATATGTTTTTAGAAGCCATTCCCGATTTACAATTGCGTTTAGACGCCAATCGTCGTTGGACATTGGAAAAAGCGCTGCAATTTGCGGCTAAAGTGAAGCCCGAACATCGCGCTCGTATTCAATTTTTGGAGGAACCTTGTAAGAACACCGCACTGAGCCTGCAATTCGCCGCGCAAACCGGCATTCCCGTGGCGTGGGACGAAACCTTACGCGACCCAAATTTCGATATGGCGACACTGGCAGAAAATCGCCCTTACTTAGCGGCAATTGTGATTAAACCAACGCTAATCGGTTCCATCGAACGTTGCGTGGCATTAATTAATCAAGCGCGCGCATTGGGGCTCAATGCGGTGCTCAGTTCAAGTATTGAAAGCAGCCTCGGTTTAACCCAATTGGCACGCCTAGCGCAACAATACACACCGAATGTGACGCCGGGTTTGGATACCCTCGACTTAATGGCATATCAAGTGCTTCGCCCATGGCCGGGGTCGACTTTGCCGTTAATTGATCTTGATTCCGAATTTATCACTAAAATTATCTGATTCGACCACCGTTTGATTAAAAATCAGTATAATCCTCAAACCTAAAAGGAAGAGAAAATGTCGCAAAAAAACCGAATTTTGCTGCTAAATGGCCCGAATTTAAATATGTTGGGCGCGCGCGAGCCGGCTCATTACGGCAGTTTATCGCTTGCTGCGATTGAATCAAATATGCAAGCGTTGGCGGCGCAAAACAATGTGGAACTTGAATGTTTTCAAGCTAATAGCGAAGAAAAATTGATCGATAAAATTCACCAAAGTTTTCAGCAAGTTGATTTTATTTTAATCAATCCGGCCGCTTATACTCATACCAGCGTAGCATTGCGCGATGCGTTATTGGCGGTATCAATTCCATTTGTGGAAATTCACTTGTCCAACATTCATAAACGCGAGCCATTTCGTCACCATTCTTATTTTAGCGATGCGGCGCAGGGCGTAATTTGCGGATTAGGCGCCAAGGGCTATGAATTCGGCTTTTTATTTGCATTGGATTATCTTGTGAAAAAAGAAGAAAATTAGGTATTTTGCGCCAAATTCATAGAATTTTGTCGCAATTTGGCTAAATTTAAGGTAATCTCTTGCGGCAAAAAAGTTTCTGAATGGCCGCATTTTTTCATGCTTTATCGCAATAAAAATGCGGTCAAAAATTTCATTATTTTTTAGGAAAAACGTATGGACATTCGTAAAATTAAAAAACTCATCGAGTTAGTTGAAGAATCCGGCATTACCGAATTAGAAGTGCAAGAAGAAGAAGGCACGGTGCGTATTAGCCGCGCCGCACCAGCGACGCTACCGGCTGCGGTTCAATACGCCACGCCGGTTGCCGCGCCGGCACCAACAGCCACACCTGCACCCGCCATGCCGGCGGCGCCGACTCCGACTCCTGCAACAGATGAATTATCCGGTCATCTCGTTCGTTCTCCGATGGTGGGAACTTTCTACCGTAGCCCAAGCCCTGAAGCCAAGGCCTTCGTTGAAGTGGGACAAAGCGTAAAAGTCGGCGACGCTCTTTGCATTGTCGAAGCGATGAAAATGATGAACCGCATTGAAGCAGACAAAGCCGGCGTCGTGAAAGCTATTCTGATCAACGACGGAGAACCGGTTGAATTTGACGAACCGTTAATCGTTATCGAATAATCCTATCAATTATCTAAAATGGCGGCTTTCCCGCCATTTTTTAACAAGCGGAATTTCTTATGTTAGAAAAAGTTGTTATCGCCAATCGCGGTGAAATCGCACTGCGAATTTTGCGCGCCTGCAAAGAATTAGGCATTAAAACCGTTGCGGTACATTCCACCGCAGACCGTGAATTGAAACACGTTCTACTTGCCGATGAAACCGTATGTATCGGTCCTGCGCAGTCATCCAAAAGTTATTTAAATATTCCGGCAATTATTGCCGCAGCCGAAGTGACCGGCGCTGACGCCATCCATCCGGGCTACGGTTTCCTTTCCGAAAACGCTAACTTCGCCGAACAGGTAGAAAGTTCCGGTTTCATTTTTATCGGCCCAACCGCCGATGTGATCCGTTTAATGGGCGACAAGGTATCCGCCATTAACGCCATGAAAAAAGCCGGTGTGCCTTGTGTGCCGGGTTCCGACGGTCCATTAAGTTCCGATATTAACAAAAACAAAGAAATCGCCAAACGTATCGGCTACCCGATCATTATTAAAGCCTCCGGTGGTGGTGGTGGTCGCGGTATGCGCGTGGTGCGTAGTGAGGATGCCTTGGAAGAATCCATCGCGATGACCAAAGCAGAAGCCAAAGCCGCATTCAATAACGACATGGTTTACATGGAAAAATATTTGGAAAATCCACGCCATGTAGAAATCCAAGTGTTAGCCGATACCCATGGTAATGCCGTGTATCTTGCCGAGCGTGATTGTTCCATGCAGCGCCGCCACCAAAAGGTGGTGGAAGAAGCGCCTGCACCGGGCATCAGCGAGGAAGTGCGTCGCGACATAGGCTCCCGCTGTGCAAAAGCCTGCGTAGAAATCGGTTATCGCGGTGCAGGTACCTTTGAGTTCCTGTATGAAAACGGCGAATTCTATTTCATTGAAATGAACACCCGTATCCAAGTAGAACATCCGGTGACCGAAATGATTACCGGCGTGGATTTGGTGAAAGAACAATTGCGCATCGCTTCCGGCTTACCGATTTCCTTTAAACAAGAAGACATTAAAGTGAAAGGGCACGCCATCGAATGCCGTATCAACGCGGAAGATCCAAAAACCTTCCTCCCTTCTCCCGGTAAAGTGGCACATTTACACTCCCCGGGCGGCTTGGGCGTGCGTTGGGATTCTCATATTTATGCGGGCTACACCGTTCCACCGCATTATGATTCGATGATCGCTAAACTGATTACTTATGGCGATACGCGTGAAGTGGCAATTCGTCGCATGCAAAACGCATTATCGGAAACCATCATTGACGGCATTAAAACCAACATCCCATTGCATGATCTAATTTTAGCAGACGAGAACTTCCAAAAAGGCGGTACCAATATCCACTATTTGGAGAAAAAATTAGGCATGCACGATTAATCATGCTCAAACAGGAAAAACGGCTTACCCAAAGTAAGCCGTTTTGTTTTCAATGCGGTGCCAATCTGCAAAGACGGCGCGTTCAATGCGGTGCTAATTGGAAGGTTCAATTTTCGCCTCAAGAATCTTTACGAAGGCGCATTCAGCTCACCGCAAACGATTACAAGCTTAATAAAAGCCAAAAGATAAAATGCACGGAGCAAGCCTCAAGGCTTCGGGAAAATCGCGCCTAAGCTGATCGCTTTGTGCGCTCCCGTTACTTCCGGCACATTGCCGGATTGATTATGCATTCGACGGTAGGCCAACCAAGCGAAAGCAGCCGCTTCCACATAATCCGGATCCAAGCCGAAATCACTCGTCGTGCTAATTTGCCATTGTGTTAAATGCTCGGCAAGACGTCGCATCATCAATCTATTTTTTACGCCGCCACCACACACTAGAAGGCGTTTGGCCAATGGCGTATCAATATTTTTCAAGCTGTCAGCGATGGTGCGAACGGTAAACTCCACCAACGTAGCTTGCACGTCTTGCGCTGCAATCGGCAACGAAAGCGCGCTTGATTGTTTACGCGTTTTTTCAATTTTGGCCTCCAACCAAGACAAATTGAAAAGCTCGCGCCCGCTACTTTTCGGCGCGCTCAGCCGGCAAAAAGGTTCGTTTAACAGTTCGCGCAATAATGCCTCGTTCAATTTTCCCATCGCTCCCCAAGCGCCGTTTTTGTCGTAAGAGACGCCTTGATATTTTTCGATCCATTGATCCAACAAGATGTTGCCCGGGCCGGTATCGAACCCCATCACCGGGTGATGCGGAATCAGTAACGAAACATTACTGATGCCGCCAATATTCAACACCGCCGTAGCGAAATTCGGATCAAAAAATATCGCTTGATGAAAAGCCGGCACCAAGGGCGCGCCTTGTCCACCGAAAGCCATATCTTTACGCCGAAAATCCCCCACAACGGTGATACCGGTGCGGGCGGCAAGCAAATTCATATCTCCGATTTGCATGCTAAAGGGAAACTCGCCGTGCGGTGCATGCCATACCGTTTGTCCATGGCAACCGATAGCACGAATTTGCTCGGCAGAAATTTGATGGATCTGTAAAAAACGATTTACACAATCGGCATATAGCAAAGCGAATTGATGATCCAATTCGCCTAATTGTTGCAAGGTAGTTATGCCGGAGCGCACCAATGCGGTGCTGTTTTCGCGTATCAATTGCGGCATTGGTGTGAAATCCGTCGCAACGCACATTGGTTGCGACGAAGCAAAATCCAGTAGTGCCAGATCTACGCCGTCAAGGCTGGTGCCGGACATTATGCCGAGATAATATTCCGTATGCATGTTAATTTAACGCGTAAGGCAAAGGTTGAACGGCAAGTGCAGTTTCATCTTGTGCTAAACGAAAAACTTGTGTCGGATCGATGTCATTATTCAGCACCACGAGCAGCCACAACAGGCCGTCTAAATTCACCGCATTTATGATACTGCCGGTTTTACGCCAATTGGACTCAAGCCGCATTTCGATTTCGTCACCAATTGCCGGCAGCGTTTGAGTTTTACCTTTTAAAATAAACATCGCACGTTTATTGGCGCCGCGATATTTTGCACGTGCCACCGTTTCTTGCCCGATATAGCAACCTTTAGTGAAGGAAATGGCTTGCTCAATGGCCTGTAAATTTAACGCTTGTGGAATAAATAGGTTTTGCGTTGCCGCGCTTAAATTCGGTAATCCCGCTTGAATATCCGCGCTTTCCCATATTTTTTCATCCGCATTGAAATTAATCGGCAAAGCACTTTCGCTTAACAAAATTGCGCGCTGTTCATCGATTTCCAGCGTAAAACGCGGTTCGATTTTGCCGCATTTTTTGCCGATCAAACCGACGATTTGCCAATCGCGCAAATCAAAACTGATTTTGGAAAACACCGCATATTTTTTCAGCGCATCTAAGGCGCTCGGCAACAAGTCTTTTTTTATCAACAAAAAGAACTGCTCGGAATCGACCTTCAACAAACGAAAAATCGCGTTCATTTTGCCTTTCGGATCACAATGGGCGACAAGGGTATTCGCGCCACTTGGTAAGGCGATTAGGTCGGCGGTAAGTTGACCTTGTAAATATTTTTCCGCGTCCGCACCGTGGGCTTCAATAAGCTGATATTGATCAAGTCGAATGAATTGGGACATGCCGTTCTCCTATTC
The DNA here is from genome assembly GCF_057314195.1 of Rodentibacter sp. NCBI lineage: Bacteria > Pseudomonadati > Pseudomonadota > Gammaproteobacteria > Pasteurellales > Pasteurellaceae > Rodentibacter > Rodentibacter sp. The sequence goes on from NZ_DBHLAM010000055.1 coordinate 61,645, forward strand.
TAAATTCTGAATTTGCTCACGCATTTGTTCGATAAGCACTTTGAGTTCCACTGCCGAAGCCGTAATGTCCGCATTAATGGATTTAGACGCCAAAGTGTTCGATTCACGATTGAGTTCTTGCATCATAAAATCCAATTTGCGTCCCACTGCACCGCCTTTTTTCAGAATATTGGCGGTTTCTTTCACGTGCATTTGCAGACGATCCAATTCTTCCGCCACGTCCACGCGTTGCGCCAATAAAATCATTTCTTGCTCAACGCGTTGCGGCTCAAGATTAATTTGCGCCTCTTCGAAACGTTGCAACAAACGCTCCCGTTGCCATTGCAAAACCGCCGGCATTTGCGCGCGCACTTTATCCGCTTCGATGGAAATGGCGTCTAAACGTTGTTGAATAATGCCTTGCAATTTCTCGCCTTCGCGGCCACGCATTGCAATGAAATCACGCAACAGTTCGTCAAAAGCCAGCAATAAATCTTGGCTAATGACGTCCAAATCTTCTTCTTGAGCTTCCACCACGCCGGGATAACGCAACACCTCGGTGAGATTAATCTCACCTTCGCCCGCTTGAGCTTTAAGCCATCGCAGCGATTGAATCACTTGATCGGCGAGTTCCTTGTTTAAATTCAGCACCGCATTGGCAGACTTTTTGCTTTCGATGCGTAATGCACATTCGATTTTGCCGCGCGTTAAATTTTGTCGAAGTTTTTCGCGAAGGGTATTTTCCAAGCCGCGGAACTGTTCCGGCAAGCGGAAATAATTTTCTAAATAACGTTGATTTACGGAACGCATCTCCCACACTGCATCGCCCCAGTCTTTTTTTATTTCCAGGCGCGCAAAGGCCGTCATACTATAAATCATAAGCTCTCCTCATCTTTTGTCTTAATTGATTCGACATTTATTGTAGCGATCAGGTGGGGGAAAAGAAATATTGAGTTAGCCCGCAAAACTCGCAAACCATCCCAAATTTGCCCCAACTTGTGCCGCAATGTTTAAGACGCCGAAGAGGATAATAAAGCCGATCATAAAATTGCCGCCGTACACTTTATAACTCGCTTGCGGGAATTTTTGACGGCTGGCGCGCACCAGTAAAGCCGGCACGATTGCCGCCCAAATGGTGGCGGCAAGCCCGGCGTAACCGATGGCGATGACAAAACCGTAAGGGAATTGGAGACTCAACAATAACGGCGGTAAAAAGGTGACTAATGCGGTTTTACTTCTGCCGGCAAAGCTGTCGTCGAAGCGGAGTAAATCAGCTATATAGTCGAATAAACCGAGGGTTACGCCCAAAAATGAGCTGGCAATCGCCATGTAGGCGAAGAAGTTTAAAATCACCGCAATGTAATCGGTTTCGATATATTTGTGCAAAGCTTCAAGCAAGGCGGACACATCGCCACCTTTTTCGATCACCGGTGCGAACTCGCTACGTGGCAAATTGCCTTGAATGGCCAACTGCCACAAAATATAAATCACTAACGCCAGACCGGTGCCAATAAAAATGGATTTCATCACACGACCGCCATCGCGATGATAATATTTAACCAAACTCGGAACGTTGCCATGGAAACCGAAAGACACCAAACACACCGGTAATGCGGTCAGTAAATAAGGCAAATATTGCTGTTCGCCCGTCGCAACGGTGTTCAATAAGACATCGGATTTCACTGAGCCGAGTAGGCCGGCGGTTGAAAGAAAAAAGGCGATAACCATTCCACCTATCAATGCGGTGGTAAAACGATCCACCGCTTTGGTGGAAAGCCAAACAAAAGCGGCTAAAACCAAACAGAAAATCAACGAACCGGAAGTACGCCCGATATCCACCGCGCTTTCGGCGGAACCGAAGGCTTGGTTAAGCAGGTTCTGGGTAATACCGCCGCCCGAGGTAATATAAGCGTAAGTTAAAATATACAATACGAAAGCGACGGATAAACCGTTTAACAGGTTCCAACCTTTACCGAGCAAGTCTTTTACGATAGTGTCGAAACTGGCACCGGTCGGGTAATGCAAATTGGCTTCCAAAATCATTAATCCCGAAGTGGTCATACAAAACCAAGTATAAATCAAGGCAAGAATCGAACCGATGAACCACACACCGGCGGTGGAAGTTGGATTGGCGAGCATACCTGCGCCGATTGCGGTGCCGGCGATAATCATCGCGCCGCCTAACAAAGAAGGAGATTTTTGTTGTGTCATAAAAGATTCCCTAGCGTAAAATTTGCACTATTATAGTAGTACAAAGGTAAAAGGCAATATTTTATTCTCGACAACCTTTGACATAAAAATTTATAATTGCCCCCCTCATTTGGAGTACAAAAAAGGAATCAACGATGAAAAAACAACTTAAATCCTTCGCTTTTGCCGCTGCAGCCGCTTTTGTGCTTAACGCATGCGCCGATTCGGCCTCAATTAATCAACAAGCGGCCGCAAATTACGCGCAAGAAATGGGCAAAATCCGCAGCCAGGGCGGCGTGGACAACAGTTCGCAAACAGCCAAACGCGTGCACCGCATTTTTAACAAAATGGTGCCTTACGCTAATAAAGAAAATCAAACCGGTCAACCGTTTAACTGGCAGATTACAGTCATTAAATCCAAAGAACTCAACGCTTGGGCAATGCCGGGCGGCAAAATGGCGTTTTATACGGGCTTAGTGGATTCCTTAAAATTAAACGATGATGAAATTGCCACCGTGATGGGACACGAAATGGCGCATGCACTGAAAGAACACGGTAAAGCCGAAGCGAATTTCGGTATGGCGACGGGCATCGCTGCCTCTTTAGGGCATGTGGCACTTTCCACTGTGATTGGTTCCGATGCCAGTGAATTAGCGATTGGACTGACCAAAAATTACGGTTTGGATAAACCATTTTCACGCAGTGCGGAAACCGAAGCGGACGAAGTGGGCTTGATGCTGATGGCGAAATCCGGTTTTAATCCGCAAGCCGCGCCGGGATTATGGGAGAAAATGAAAAAAGCCTCCGGCGGTTCGGAAGGCGTATTGGACGCCTTGGCTTCTACACACCCGACCGATGAAGCGCGCCAAGAAAATTTACGTCGCTTGTTACCGGAAGCAATGAAACTTTATCAAGCCGCGAAAAAATAAAAATACAAAAACAAACCGCACATCAAAGTGCGGTTTTTTATTGCAATCGACTGTTGTCGCCGGACGTCTGAATCAGCACCGCATTGAAAGCGGAAAGCGCGCCAATAGCGGCTCCAATGCGGTGCTGTTTTAGTCCCTCACCAACATTGGTTTCAAGAACCGCGCCGTATGCGAGCCTTCTGCATTCGCCACCTCTTCCGGTGTACCGACTGCAATAATTTGTCCGCCGCCACTGCCGCCTTCCGGTCCAAGATCCACAATCCAGTCGGCGGTTTTAATCACGTCGAGATTGTGTTCGATCACCACAATAGTGTTACCTTGATCGCGTAGTCGATGCAACACTTCAAGAAGTTGTTTGATATCCGCAAAGTGTAAACCGGTGGTTGGTTCATCCAGAATATACAGCGTTTTGCCCGTATCGCGTTTGGAAAGCTCGGTCGCTAATTTTACGCGTTGCGCTTCGCCGCCGGAAAGCGTGGTTGAAGATTGCCCCAAGCGAATATACGACAAGCCCACATCCATTAAGGTTTGCAATTTACGCGCAATCATCGGAATCGCATCGAAAAACTCGCGCGCTTCTTCCACAGTCATATCCAGTACTTGATGAATAGTTTTACCTTTGTAACGAATTTCCAAGGTTTCGCGGTTATAGCGTTTGCCTTTACATTGGTCGCACGGCACATATACGTCCGGTAAAAAATGCATTTCCACTTTGATTACGCCATCGCCCTGACAGGCTTCACAACGCCCGCCACGCACATTGAAACTGAAACGCCCCGGATTATAACCGCGTGCACGCGCTTCCGGCACGCCGGCGAATAGTTCGCGAATCGGCGTAAACAAACCGGTATAAGTCGCCGGATTAGAACGCGGCGTGCGTCCGATTGGGCTTTGGTTAATGTCGATGACTTTATCGAAATGTTCCAATCCTTCAATAGATTTGTATGGTGCATAATCAGTTTTATCTGCACGATTTAAGGCGTTTTGCGCTAATGGAAATAATGTATCGTTAATCAAGGTTGATTTTCCGGAACCCGATACACCGGTGATACAGGTGAACAAACCTACCGGAATATCCAAGTTTACGTCTTTTAAGTTGTTACCTGACGCGCCTTTGAGCTTGAGCCATTTTTTCTTATTCAATGCGGTGCGTGTTGTCGGTACCGCAATTTTCTCTTTGCCCGACAAAAATTTTCCGGTAATCGAGTTCGGGTTCGCCATAATTTCTTGCACGTTACCTTGCGCGATCACCTGCCCACCATGCACACCCGCCCCCGGACCGATATCAATAATATGATCAGCCGCACGAATGGCGTCTTCGTCGTGTTCCACCACGATTACGGTATTACCGAGATTGCGCAAATGCATCAAGGTATTGAGCAAGCGTTCGTTATCGCGTTGGTGCAAACCGATGGATGGTTCGTCCAACACATACATCACGCCTACCAAGCCCGCACCGATTTGGCTTGCCAAGCGAATCCGCTGCGCTTCACCGCCCGACAGGGTTTCCGCCGAACGGGAGAGGGAGAGATAACTCAATCCGACATTCACCAAGAACTGTAAACGCTCGCGGATTTCTTTTAAGATCTTCTCGGCGATTTGCGCTTTCTGTCCATGTAATGAAAGCGTGGTAAAAAATTCCAGCGTTTGGCCGATACTTTTTTCCGAAATCATCGGCAAATTAGTTTGCCCAATATAGACATTGCGTGCTTCAGGACGTAAACGCGAACCGCCACAATCCGCACAAGGACGATTACTGATATTTTTCGCCAATTCTTCGCGCACTGACATGGACTCTGTTTCTTTATAACGACGCGCCATATTGTTCAAAATGCCTTCAAACGGGTGCTTACGAATCACCACATCGCCACGATCATTCATATATTGGAACTCGATTTCTTCCTTACCGGAGCCGTGCATAATGATGTGCCGAATATTCTTCGGCAGGCTTTCATAAGGCGCCTCTACATCGAAATCATAATGCTTAGCAAGCGACGTTAGCATTTGATAATAATAGAAATTACGACGATCCCAGCCTTTCACCGCCCCTCCGGCAAGAGAAATACTCGGATTTTGCACCACACGTTCTTCATCGAAATATTGTTGTACGCCCAAGCCGTCGCAAGTCGGGCAAGCCCCCGCCGGATTGTTAAAAGAAAATAAACGTGGCTCAAGTTCAGGTACCGAATAACCGCAATGAGGACAGGCGAAGTTAGCGGAGAACATCAGTTCTTCCGCTTTCGGGTTATCCATATCTGCCACAATTGCTGTGCCACCGGAAAGCTCCAATGCGGTCTCAAAAGATTCCGCCAAACGGGTTGCCAAATCCGAACGCACTTTAAAGCGATCCACCACCACTTCGATGGTATGTTTTTTCTGTAATTCGAGCTTCGGCGGATCGGAAAGATCGCAAATTTCTCCGTCAATACGCGCGCGAATATAACCTTGTGCGGCAATGCTTTCGAGAATCTTTACATGTTCGCCTTTACGATTTTTCACCACCGGCGCAAGCAACATCATTTTGGATTCTTCCGGCTGACTCAACACTTTATCCACCATTTGACTAACAGTTTGTGCAGTCAGCGGGACATCGTGATTCGGACAACGCGGCTCTCCTACGCGTGCAAACAACAAACGCAAGTAATCATAAATTTCGGTGATAGTGCCCACGGTTGAACGCGGATTATGTGAGGTAGATTTTTGTTCAATGGAAATTGCAGGCGATAAGCCTTCAATAGAATCCACATCCGGTTTTTCCATTAAAGATAAAAATTGACGTGCATAGGCAGAAAGCGATTCCACATAACGGCGCTGCCCTTCCGCATAAAGCGTATCGAATGCTAAGGAAGATTTACCCGAACCGGACAAGCCTGTAATAACGATGAGTTTATCGCGAGGAATGGTTAAATTGATGTTTTTGAGGTTGTGGGTTCTAGCCCCACGAATATCGATACTTTCCATAAATAACTTGTTTGGATAGAAATAATTTTCAAAATTGTGCGCATTATCGCATATTTCAATATCTGTGCAAATATCCAGTTAAATTTTATGGATCTTTTATAAAATTTAAGGCAGAATAGCCGCACTTTTTTATTGAGAATATGAGGATTTTTATGGCTGGAGTAAATAAAGTCATCATCGTGGGTCATTTAGGTAATGATCCGGAAATTCGCACGATGCCAAACGGCGATGCGGTAGCAAATATTAGCGTGGCGACCAGTGAAAGCTGGAATGATCGTAACACCGGCGAACGTCGCGAGGTAACCGAATGGCACCGCATTGTATTCTATCGTCGCCAAGCGGAAATTTGTGGCGAATATTTACGTAAAGGCTCGCAAATTTATGTAGAAGGTCGTTTACGTACCCGTAAATGGCAGGATCAAAACGGTCAAGATCGCTATACCACCGAAATCCAAGGAGATGTGATGCAAATGCTCGGCAGCCGCAACCAAAATACCGGTGGTTACGCAGCATCGGATATGGCACAAAGCGCACCGCAACCGTCTTACCAATCTCGCTCAAACAACAACTTCCAATCTTCCCGTCCGACCGCGCAACAAACTGTACCACAGCCGGAAGCGCCGATAGATGGATTCGATGACGATATTCCGTTTTGAGTTACATATAAATTAAAAATGATAAAGGGTCTGATGTTATGTCAGACCCTTTGTTTTTTGTAGCGTAAAGTCGGTGTATTTTTAGCGCAAAAGTGCGGTCTTTTTTCTGTGCGTTTTTCCAACTTAAATTTTCCCTTAGATCTGGAAATAGTGTGGCAAGCAACTGCACTTTTAAAATATAGAGTAAGAAGGCATAATTACAGCCCCATTTTTTCGAATTATTTATTTTAGGAGCAAAGAGATGAATATTTTATTATTGGATGGTGGTAAAAATTTCGGACATTCGCATGGTGAGTTAAACCACACACTTCACAAAAAAGCGAAAGAAATTTTGACCGCACTTGGACACA
>NZ_DBHLAM010000056.1:0-33328 GCF_057314195.1 Rodentibacter sp.
CTTGCGACCTTTGGCTCCGGAGGCCAACGCTCTATCCAACTGAGCTACGAACGCATACCGCGTTGTTGCGGGGCGTATATTAATAATTTGAAAAAATCTTGTCTAGCATTTTTTTCTAATTTTTTCTTGAAAGATAGTTTTTTGCGCAATTTGTATAAAATTTATAAAATTTTCGCATTTTTTAAAAACATATTACATATTAAAGAAATAACTACCCATCCCTCATTCATTATCGTGTTTTTGCCCGCTTTGCACGACGTTTCATGCGTCTTACCCAACGAGTGATTCGCCATGCTCTCGTTATAGAGTAAACATACAAGAAGAACAATATGAAAAAGCCAACAAACATCGCCCATTCATTTATATAATAGACTTCTCCCAAGATACCGATTATCGCGCAAATTGCCGAAACGAAGGTAATTAAAAGAAAAGCTTGACGCGACGTTAAACCCGCGCGCACCATCAAATGATGCACATGCAAGCGATCTGGACGAAACGGACTTTTACCCTTGCGCAAACGACGATAAATAATCGCCACCATGTCAATTAATGGAATTGCGATGATCCAAAGCGCAGTAACCGGATTCATCGGATGCCCTTTGCCTTGCGTACTTAGCAATAAAATCCAAATAATAGTAAAACCGATTAACGTACTTCCGGCGTCCCCCATAAAAACTTTATATTTCGGGCCAAACGGAATACCCAAATTGAGCATTAGATAAGGTAGCATTGCGGCAATTAAAGCAAAGCTCCAGTATGCCATATCCATTTGCCCGTCACGAAGCATCAAAATTCCAATCGCCGCGAATGACACGCAAGATAATCCCCCCAACAAGCCATCAATCCCGTCAATCATATTAAACGCATTGATGATTGCAATCGTCGCGAACACAGTAATAATCAAACCAAGCGAACCCAAGGTTAGCTGAAAAGGTCCTAAGATCTGACCTAAGTGATCCAAATATACGCCGCCTAAATCAATCATCAAAATAGCTAACACCGCTTGAATCCCCGCGCGTAAAAACGGGCTGATATCAAAACGATCATCCAAAATCCCGATGGCAAGCAACACAAAAATACTAAACAGATATAAATAAGGAAGGCGGAGTTGATCCCATTCCATTAAGTAGTAACAAAAATTACCCATAAAAAGTGACACACCGCCGATAAGTGGAATCGCGCCTTGATGACGTTTACGATAATTCGGCTTATCCACCAAACCGATTTTATTTGCAATCGGACGCATCACAATTAATGTTAAAAATGCGCCCAAAAAAGTTACAACAATACTCAACATAATTCGCCCTTAAAATTTTTTGCAAAGAATAACACAATGAAAATTTCGCGAGAAAGATATTTTTAACAAAGCACACGTTTTTAAGTACAATGAAGGCATTTTTTATAGTGAAACGAAAGGAAAAAATAATGACCAATTCAACCGCACTTTTCTCCCGCGCACGAGCCGTTATTCCCGGTGGCGTGAACTCACCGGTTCGCGCCTTTAAAGGCGTAGGCGGTACACCGGTGTTTATCCAAAAAGCACAAGGCGCTTATATTTACGATACAGACGACAAACAATATATTGATTATGTGGGTTCTTGGGGGCCGATGATTTTAGGGCATAACCACCCGACGATTTTGAATGCGGTGCTGAAAGCGGCATCCAACGGTTTAAGCTTCGGTGCACCAACACCTTCCGAAATTGATCTGGCCGAATTAGTTTGTGAAATCGTGCCTTCCATTGAAATGGTACGCATGGTCAGCTCCGGAACAGAAGCAACCATGACAGCAATTCGCTTAGCGCGCGGTTATACCGACCGCGACAAAATCTTAAAATTCGAAGGTTGTTACCACGGCCATTCTGATTCTCTGCTTGTAAAAGCCGGCTCCGGCGCCTTAACACTCGGTCAACCGAGCTCACCCGGCGTGCCGGAAGACTTCGCCAAGCATACACTGACCGCTGAATACAACAACCTTGATTCAGTAAAAAAACACTTTGCAGAATTTCCGGATAGCATTGCTTGTGTGATCATCGAGCCCGTTGCCGGCAATATGAATTGCATACCGCCCAAAACCGGATTCTTACAAGGCTTACGCGAACTTTGCAACCAATACGGTGCGTTGTTGATCATCGACGAAGTAATGACCGGCTTCCGCGTAGCGCTTGCCGGTGCCCAATCTTATTATGGCGTAACGCCTGATTTAACCACGCTCGGTAAAGTCATCGGCGGCGGTATGCCGGTAGGCGCGGTAGGCGGCCAAAAAGCCGTGATGGAATATCTTGCACCGACCGGCCCGGTTTACCAGGCTGGTACGCTTTCCGGTAACCCGATTGCGATGGCAGCGGGTTTGGCCTGTTTGACAGAATTGAAAAAACCGGGCAACGAGCAACAACTTGCAGAAAAAACTGAAAAACTTTGCCTCGGTTTAAAAACGCTAGCGGAAAAACATCATATTCCGTTCGTTGTGAACTACGTAGGCGGGATGTTCGGTATTTTCTTCACCGAGCAAAAAGAAGTGACGTCTTACGCCGAAGTGATGAAATGCGACACGGAAAAATTCAAAGTATTCTTCCATAAAATGTTGGACTTAGGTGTTTATCTTGCCCCATCTGCCTTTGAGGCCGGCTTTATGTCTCTCGCCCATACAGACGAAGATATTGCCAAAACTCTAGAAGCGGCGGACATTGCCTTTGCCGCACTAACCTAAGTACAAATTAGCCACCAAATGCTAATTATCTCATTATAGGAAAACTGCGCATTCCTCGGTCTGCCAGAAAACGCATCGAAGCATAAATAATTTCAGACTTCCAAAATAGCACCGCATTGAAGCGACCTCCAATGCGGTGCTATTTTGGAACTTCAAACTGACAACGATTCATTCGATTAATTTAGGATGCTGTTTCTAGCACTTCGCCAACCATTTCGTTGCATGCTTCAAAACAAAATGCCGTCACATTTGACGGCATTTTTCGTTCATATTATTTTTTCGGCGCTTGCATAAAGCGGAAAAAATCGCTGTTTGGTTTTAAAATCATCATATTATCGGAATTGGCGAAACTCGCTTCATAGGCTTTCAGACTTCTCACGAAACTAAAGAATTGCGGTTCTTGAGAAAACGCATCTGAATATAATTTTGCGGCGCTTGCCTCTCCTAAACCACGTAATTCTTGTGCGGTCTTATTCGCATTGGCAAGAATTAAGGTTACTTTACGATCCACATCCGCTTGAATGAACGCTGCTTTTTCTTTACCTTGCGAACGATGTTCACGCGCTACCGCATCACGCTCGGCGCGCATACGTTGGTAAATAGAAGAAGAGACTTCATCCGGTAAGTTGATTTGTTTCACGCGTACATCCACCACTTCAATACCTAGTTCAGCCGTACTGTCTTGCCCTGAATTTAACGCTTTTTTTGCACCTTCCATCAACTCGCCACGGGTGCCGGAGACGATATCTTTAATGGTGCGGGTACCGATTTCCGAACGCAAACGATCGTTGACTTTACGACTTAACAAGCTTGCCGCCTGACTGTAATCACCACCACCGGTAGAAGTATAAAAACGACCGAAATCGCTAATTTTCCATTTTACGTAAGAATCGACCAACAAGTCTTTTTTCTCGACGGTCACGAAACGCGTTGCTGAACCGTCTAATGTCCGAATACGTGCATCCAACAGTTTAATGCTGTCAATTAGCGGCACTTTGAAATGCAAACCCGGTTCATACACTAAGACTTTGTTGTCAGCACCGCGTTGCACTTTATTGAATCTTAACATAATGCCGCGTGTACCTTCTGTCACGACTACTACACTGGAATAAATTATCGCCGCGATCACGAAAATAACGGGTAATAAAAATTTACGCATTAATTAAATCTCCCTTGGCGAACCGGTTCGGTCGTGGTCGGTTGAACTTGAGGCTGAACGCCCATTTGCACTGAAACCGGTGTAGCATCAGGCGCCCCTTCAGTTTTCGCAGTGGCTTTTTTAGCCATAATTTGTTCCAGCGGTAATACGGTTAAATTGTTGCCATTATTAGCGTCTAGCATCACTTTAGGTGTATTTGCCATCACTTTTTCCATGGTTTGAATATATAAACGCTCGCGTAATAAATCCGGTGCAGCTTTAAATTCAGGCAATAAACGTTGTAAACGTTCTACTTCCCCTTGCGCATCTAATACAATGCGGTCCTTGTAAGCCGTTGCACCTTCAATAATACGTTGCGCATCGCCGCGCGCAATCGGCTCTTTCTCGCGCGCATAGGCCTCGGCTTCACGAATAAAACGCTGTTCGTCTTCTTGCGCTTTAATCGCATCGTCAAAAGCATCTTTCACTTCTTCCGGCGGGCGCGCGGATTGAAAGTTTACGTCAATCACTTCAAGCCCCATGTCATAAGGCTTGATAATTTCGTTTAAGGCTTTCCACGTATTCTCACGTACGACGGCACGACCGGTCGTCAGTACGTCATTCATGGTCATATGGCCAATTACATAACGTAATGCACTATCAGTCGCTTGATTCAAGCTGTCATCGGCATTAGTCACGCTAAAACGGTATTTCGCCGGATCTTGCACGCGATATTGCACTGTCATTTCTACTTTCACCATATTTTCGTCTTGTGTCAGCATCGCGCCTTGCGTTTTCAACTCTTTAACTTGTTCGACATTTACCGGAATCACTTTATCAACGAAAGTCGGTTTCCAATTCAAGCCCGGTTGCACAATGGAATAAAGTTCACCGAATCGCAACACTACGCCGCGTTCTGCCTCTTTAATTGTGTAAAAACCGCTCGCGCCCCAAACAATCACACCAAGCGCAATAGCAACCGGTAACACTTTACCGAAATTTGGCATTAAAGGAGAAGGATTAGAACTGGCATTATTCCGACCGCCATTTTTACCGCCTCTCCCAAGTTTTTTCAGTAAATTACTAAAAATTTCCTCAATATCTGGCGGTGATTGTTCTTGATTTCCGCGGTTTTGATTTGAATTCCATCCGTTATTAGATGAGTTTTCGGGCTTTTGCTCATTGTTTTGCCCCGGCTTGCCCCAAGGATCTTGTCCTGAACCGTTCTGCGACATGTCGTTCTCCATTTGTCAAAAAATTGTTGCGAGTTTAGCGAATTAATAGGGATGCGTCTATTAAAATACAAGCGATTTTGGCAAGAAAAAACCGTTTAAGCTTTCACTTAAACGGTTTTATGCTTTTAAAGCAATTATGCGTTTATATTGTTGATATAAGCTTCTTCATCGCGATCACCTAACGGTTTAAGTAAGGTGAAGAATAATACGATAAACAATACTGTTGTAGCCAAACCTAGATATACAGACAACTGATAATCTAAGTTAAAACCGATTTTATTGTAGTATAAGTAAGTTGCACAAACAGTGGTGATAAACCATGCCGGGATGGACGCTACCCAATGGAATTTATGGTAACGATATAGGTAAGCTGCTCCGGTCCATAACATCACCATAGCTGTCATTTGGTTTGCCCAAGTAAAGTAGCGCCATAACAGGCTAAAATCGATGGTGGAAACAAAGTAACCTAACACAAATAAAGGCACGGCAATCAATAAACGTTTAGACAGTGAACGTTGATCAATATTGAAGATTTCTGCTAACTGTAAACGCGCGGCACGGAATGCAGTATCGCCGGAAGTAATAGGAAGAACAACCACACCTAACACAGCAAAAATACCGCCAATGAAGCCTAAGAAATGCAATGAGCTGTCATACACCACTTTAGATGGCGAACCAGCAGAGATGGCATCTTGTAATGCTTGTGGATTCTCATAGAATGCTAAACCGACCATACACCAAATTAACGCAATAATACCTTCGGTAATCATCGCACCGTAGAAAATGAAACGACCTTCTTTTTCATTTTCAGCACAACGCGCCATTAACGGAGTTTGAGTAGCATGAAAACCTGATAATGCGCCACAGGAAATGGTTAAGAATAATAACGGCCAAACCGGTACATCGCCTTTGACTTGGAAGTTTTGTGTAAATTTATCCCAAGTTAAGCCTTGGCCATCGGCATCAACCGTACGGAAAAATTCAATTGGATCCACCGCACTAAAGTGCGCAGAAACTAAACCGTACACCATCCCTACTGACATGAATAACAATAATGCGCCGAATAATGGATAGATGCGACCGATAATTTTGTCAATTGGCAATAATGTCGCGAGAATATAGTAGGCAAAAATAATTAAGGTCCAAACAGAAACAACTGTTGCCTTATCCATTCCCCAAACCTTTATTCCGCCGGCTTCCACAGCATGATGAATTGCCTCTGCATCACCTAATTGTAATGCACCTTGAGATGCCCCCATCACATCCATGGTAATGGTTCCCATTAATTGCGCCGGGCTTGCTACGAATACCACGCCGACCAATAACAAAAGGACAAGAGCTAAAACATTAATAAAGACTTTAACCGGACGACCTAAGAATTTACCAGCTAAATAAGGCATGGTCGCTCCACCATGACGAATGCTTAACATACCGCATAAATAGTCATGTACCGCACCGGCAAAAATACAACCCAGAACAATCCAAAGCATCGCAACCGGTCCGTACAACGCACCAAGAATCGGACCAAAAATCGGACCGGTACCTGCAATATTTAATACTTGAATTAACCAAATTTTGGTTTTGGACATTGGCATATAATCTACGCCGTCATTGATTTGATAGGCAGGGGTTTGACGATTCGGATTAATGACAAAGATCTTCTCAATAATTTTTCCGTAAACCAAATAGCCCAGAATCAAAATGGCTATACAAAAGAAAAACCACAACATAAAAGCACCTCAAGGAAATAAGAATTGTGTTGTTTAAAAAACGCTCTAAAAAAGCGGCGCTTATTCTATGCTAAATTCATCAAAACCAAAATTTAATTTACGGAATTTTTACAATTTTGTGATGAATATCACGTTTACCGATCAATGTATTTTTGACTAGAATAGAGCAAGCTAAAAACTTTATGGATTAAGGATGAAAAATGGCACTCTCTCGTTGTCCCGAATGTCGCAAAAAAATTAGCGAACATGCCGAATATTGCCCTTATTGCGGCTTTTCTTTTAAACGGGAAGATCTTGATATTTATAAACAAAAATTTGAAGAACGACGTTTATATAATGAAGAAATCAATCGAAAAAGTAGCAAACTGCATTTAATTTGGTTTTGTATATTCGCAGTCGTAATCACAATCGCCGGTCTAATCTTTAATGCATAAAAATGGGTTGCTTTTGCAACCCATTAAAACTTTTTTGAAAACCAACCGCATTTTAGGCGTTTTTTATTTCTAAACGTTCAAACGCAAGCACTTTATTTTCCAGTCTGCGCAACAATAATGTTGCAATACCGGTAATCACCAAATAAATGCCACCGGCAATGCCGTAAATCGTTAATGCATCATATTCCGTGCCGTAAAGCTGACGCGCGTAACCCATAATATCCATAATGGTAATAGTGGAGGCCAATGCGGTTCCCTTAAACACCAAAATAATTTCATTAGAATAAGAAGGCAAAGCACGTTTTAATGCGTAAGGAATCAAAATTTTCAAGGTTTGCGAACGACTTAGCCCCAAGGCCGCACAACCTTCCCATTGTCCTTTCGGAATCGCCTTCATCGCGCCATGGAATAATTGGGTAGAATAGGCCGCGCTGTTTAAGGCCAAGGCTAATACGGCGCAAAACCACGCATTGGATAAAATATGCCAAAACGGGCTATTTACAACCCACTCAAACTGCCCCGGCCCCGCATAAATCAGGAAAAATTGTACAAGCAACGGCGTGCCGGTAAATAAAGTCAGGTACAAATTAACGACGCTTTTAACCCACTTATTTTCCATAGAAAGTAAAAAAGTTAAAAATAACGCCAAGAAAAAGGCAATCAATAAAGAGACCAGCGTCAACAATAAACTGGTCGGAATACCTTGCGCAATGACGCTAAAATAATCCTGAAACATTATTTTCCCCCTCTTTCAAAGCGAGTAAAACGCAGTTCTAAACGACGAATACCGGCTTGGCTAATAATCGTCACACCCAAATAAATCAACGCCGCAATGCCATACCAAGTAAAAGGCTGATGAGTATTCGTGTTGATTAATTGCGCTTGGCGCATTAAATCGTCTACACCAATCAAAGAAATCAATGCGGTGTCCTTAAGCAAGACCAACCATTGGTTGCTCAAACCCGGTAAAGCGTGGCGCCAAACTTGCGGCATAATCACATGGACAAACGTATAACCTTTGCTTAACCCCAATGCGGCGCCAGATTCCCACTGCCCTTTCGGAACGGCTTGAATCGCACCGCGTAAAGTTTGTGACGCGTAAGCGGCAAAAATTAATGACAATGCAAAAACACCGCATTCGAAAGCACCGAATTCAATATATTCGCCGGTCAGCATTTCCACCACTTCGGTCGAACCGAAGTAGACCAAAAGTACAACTAAAATTTCCGGCAAACCGCGCAGTAACGCAATCAACACCGATACCGGTTTGCCTACCAAACGACTGGCTTCCAATAAAACAAAAACCAAGCTAAACAGCAAACCGACGATTAAGGAACAAACCGCCAGCCCCAAAGTCATCAGGGCGGCGGCAGACATTAAAGAAAGAAAATCAAAAAACATAGATTATTTTGTCATCCATTTATCATAGATTTTTTGGTATTCCCCGTTGGCTTTAATTGCACGTAACCCTTTATTTAAATTTTCCGCCAACTCTTTGCTGGATTTATTCATCGCAATGCCTAAACCGTTACCAAAATATTTTTTATTGGTCACCTTATCGCCAACAAACTGGATTTCAGGTTCTTTGTCGATCATATCCGCAAGCACCGCTGTATCGCCGAAAATAATGTCGATACGGCCATTTTTTAAATCTAAAATTGCATCTTGCAAGCTGGCGTAAGCTTTCAGTGCATATTGTTTGGTTTCCGCTATAGTATATTGTTGGAATGTCGTCCCGTTTTGCACACCGATATTCTTCGCCGTATCCAATGTCGCTTTACCTTTTAACGCCACATAGCTTGCGGTGCTATCGTAATACGCATCAGAGAACAATACCTGTTTTGCGCGCGTTTCGGTAATATCCATAGCGGAAATCGCCGCGTCAAAACGTTTTGCTTTTAAGTTTGGAATTAACGCATCGAAAGATTCACCTTTAAACTTACAGGTTGCTTGAATCTCTTTACAAATCGCATTTGCCACGTCCACGTCAAACCCAACGATATCGCCTTTTTCATTAGTAAACTCAAACGGCGGATAACTCGGCTCCATCGCAAACGTAATGTCTTGAGCATTTACAACTGCAGCTGAACCTAATAAAACGGCACTTAATATTAATTTTTTCATAACATGTCCTTATTCTAGTGAGAAAGATATTGTTTAAATTGTTCGGTTTGAGGATGTTCAAAGCAGTCTGCAGAACCCATTTCCACAATCTTGCCTTGTTCCATGTAAACGACTTTCGTCGCCACTTTTTGAGCCACGTTCACTTCGTGAGTAACAATTACTTGAGTAATACCGGTTTCTTGTAACTCTTTAATAATATCCACCACTTGTGCGGTAATTTCAGGATCCAACGCAGCAGTCGGCTCGTCAAACAATAATACTTGCGGTTTCATCATTAATGCGCGCGCAATTGCCACACGTTGTTGCTGACCGCCGGATAAATGCAACGGAAAACGGTCAGCATATTTTTGCAAACGTAAGCGCTTTAGCAATTCCATCGCTTCGGCTTTTGCCGTCGCTTCATTTTTACCTAACACCTTCATTGGCGCTTCAATTAAATTTTCAATCACCGTTAAATGCGGCCAAAGATTGTATTGTTGAAACACCATACCAACATCTTGCCGCAACTGACGAATCGCTTTCGGATTGGCCGTTGCCTTGGATAAATCAAATTCATTATTGGCGATGCTTAATTCGCCGGAAGTCGGCACTTCCAATAAATTTAGCGTACGAATCAAAGTACTTTTACCCGCACCGCTCGGCCCAAGCAACACCACCGTATCGCCTTCCTCCGCCTCTAAATTAATGTCAAATAGGGCTTGGCTGGCGCCATAGAAAAAATTTAAATTTTTAACACGAATAGCCATTTTAATTCTCTTGCGTTTTAAGATGAACAAATATTACGTTTTAATGCATATTTATGCAAGTGCAAAACATAAAAAATCCCAAAATTTTTTTTGGGATTTCATGTACAATCAAAATAGCACCGCATTGACTAAGCGTCTTTCGCCATTTCGAACTCAATCAACATCATCAAAATATGAATCACTTTAATGTGAATCTCTTGAATACGATCCGCATAACGGAAATGCGGTACGCGAATTTCCACGTCTGCCAAACCGGCCATTTTACCGCCGTCTTTTCCCGTCATCGCAATCACTTTCATGCCTTTCGCTTTCGCCGCTTCAATCGCATTTAACACATTTTTAGAATTGCCGGAAGTAGACAAGCCGAATAACACGTCGCCTTTTTGCCCAACCGCTTCCACATAACGGGAAAACACATAATCATAGCCGAAATCATTACTCACACAGCTTAAATGACTGACGTCAGAAATCGCGATGGCCGGATAACCCGGACGATTTTCGCGATAACGGCCGGTCAATTCTTCAGCAAAATGCATTGCGTCACAATGGGAGCCACCGTTGCCACAAGAAAGCACCTTGCCACCCTGTTTGAAACTATTGGAAATTAAAAGCGCTGCTTGTTGAATCAATTTAATGTTATTCTCGTCCGCAATAAATTTATTTAATACATCTTGCGCTTCGACAAGTTCCGCTTTGATTTGCTCTAAATACATTTTTTGCTCCTTCTGGAAAATGAAACGGAAAATAAAAATACCGTTGCATTGTATAGGAGAAGATTTCCTTTAGCCAGATACAATTCGAAATTCTTTATTTTTTACCTCGCCACCTTATTTTTTGTGATGCCGATCACGCCTTTCTGTAAAAATTATTTTCAAAGTAGCGCACACTCTTTTAGCCTCTTGGCATTTTATTCTCAAT
This sequence comes from Rodentibacter sp., assembly GCF_057314195.1. NCBI lineage: Bacteria > Pseudomonadati > Pseudomonadota > Gammaproteobacteria > Pasteurellales > Pasteurellaceae > Rodentibacter > Rodentibacter sp. Next base: position 11,035 of record NZ_DBHLAM010000056.1, read on the forward strand.
AAGGAACAAGCATGAAATTACTACGCGTCCTCTTCTTTTATTGTATTAGTCTCAGCGCTTTTGCCAATGCGGATTTAATGCTCTTACAAAATTACGACAACCAAGACATTCGGGGTTGGGTGATGTCGGAAAAATTCGATGGCGTGCGCGGATATTGGGACGGCAAACAATTAATCAGTCGCCAAGGTCAACGGCTTTCCGCACCGACTTATTTCATTAAAGACTTTCCGCCCTTTGCGATCGATGGCGAATTATTCAGCGAACGCAATCATTTCGAAGAAATTGCCTCTATCACTAAATCTTACAAGGGAGAGCATTGGGACAAACTCAAATTACTCGTCTTCGATGTACCGGATGCGCCGGGCGATTTATTTGAACGCTTAAATGTCCTAAAAACTTATTTGAACGAACATCCAACACCTTATATCGAAATCATTGAACAAATTCCGGTGCGAAACAAAGCCCACCTTTATGAATTTCTAGCGGAAGTCGAAAACCGCCAAGGCGAAGGCGTAGTGGTGCGTAACCCGAAGGCGCCTTACGAACGCAAACGCAGCAATCAGATTTTAAAACTGAAAACCGCTTACGATGAAGAATGTACCGTGATTGCGCACCACAAAGGCAAAGGACAATTTGAAAACGTGATGGGCTCGCTCAGCTGTAAAAATGAACGTGGCGAATTCAAAATCGGCTCAGGCTTTAATTTTAGCGAACGAGAAAACCCGCCACCGATCGGTTCCGTTATCACTTATAAATATCGCGGCCTCACCAATTCCGGCAAACCACGCTTTGCCACCTACTGGCGGGAAAAGAAATAAGAATCCGGCACCGCATTGGAACCGCCTTCAATGCGGTGCTATTTGGGTAGTCCGATAACAGCCGTTCCCACTCAAATTTCAATGCAACACCGAACCTTCAATGCGGTGCCATTTTGACTTCCGACAAAAAATAAGGCGGGTTTTAAACCCGCCTTATGTCTCAAAACTATCCGTGATAACGCCCTACGCCCAATTCATCTTCTTTGCGGGTACGATTCATCACATCTTGCGGTGATTGGGCGATACGCAAGCCCATTTCGTCTTCCGTGCGCACCACTTCACCACGCAGGGAATTGGTGTAAACATCTGTGATTTTCACATCCACGAATTTACCAATCATATCCGGTGTGCCTTGGAAATTCACGATACGGTTGGTTTCCGTGCGGCCGGTCAATTCCATAATATCTTTTTTCGATGGACCTTCCACCAATACCCGTTGTTCAGTGCCGAGCATACGACGACTAAATTGCGCCGCTTGTTGATTAATACGTTCTTGAAGCACGTATAGACGTTGTTTTTTCTCGTCTTCCGTCACATCGTCCGGCATATCGGCAGCCGGCGTTCCTGGACGGGCAGAATACACGAAGCTGAAACTCATATCGAAATTCACTTGCGCGATCAAATTCATGGTTTGCTCAAAATCCTCCGCCGTCTCGCCCGGAAAGCCGACAATAAAGTCGGAACTGATTTGAATCTCCGGACGCACCGCGCGCAATTTACGAATAATGGATTTATATTCCAAAGCGGTGTGGCCCCGCTTCATCATGGTAAGAATTCGGTCGGAACCAGCTTGCACCGGCAAATGCAAGAAACTCACTAGTTCCGGTGTATCGCGGTACACATCAATAATATCGTCGGTAAATTCAATCGGATGACTGGTCGTAAAACGTAAACGATCGATGCCATCAATGGATGCCACTAAGCGGAGCAATTCCGCAAAGCTACAAATTTGCCCGTCATGAGTAGGCCCGCGATAGGCGTTTACGTTTTGCCCGAGCAAATTCACCTCGCGCACGCCTTGTTCCGCAAGCTGGGCGATTTCAAACAACACATCATCCACCGGACGGCTGACTTCTTCGCCACGTGTATAAGGCACTACGCAGAAAGTACAATATTTGTTGCAGCCTTCCATAATGGAAACAAAGGCGGTTGGGCCTTCGGCACGCGGTTCCGGTAAGCGATCAAATTTTTCAATTTCCGGGAAACTCACGTCCACTACGGAACTTTTCCCTCCGCGAATTTGATTAATCATTTCCGGCAAACGGTGCAAAGTCTGCGGCCCGAAAACAATATCCACATAAGGCGCGCGATGACGAATCTGCTCGCCTTCCTGCGATGCCACGCAACCGCCCACGCCAATCACCAGATTTGGGTTAGTTTTCTTTAATTCTTTCCAGCGACCTAATTGATGGAAAACTTTTTCTTGCGCTTTTTCGCGAATAGAACAGGTATTTAGCAATAATACGTCCGCTTCTTCAGGAATATCTGTCAGCTCAAGGCCGTGGGTGCTGAATAATAAATCCGCCATTTTGGACGAATCGTATTCGTTCATCTGGCAGCCCCAGGTTTTAATGTGTAATTTTTGCGTCATTTTTTACAATCGTTAATCAATCCAATAAAAACGGTCGGCTATTGTACAGATTTGTCGCCGTGGTTGCCAGCCCAATATACCGTTAGTTTTCCGCTCGCCCGTTCCGATAGACTAAATCAGCGCGTTCGTAACCGTAATTTTAACGAAAAAAATGCCGGCTTTAATGCGGTGTTCAATGCGGTGCTCATTTTCATCTTCAGCAGGCTGTTTTAGTGCTGAACTTAAGTCAAGAGATCTATTTCATAATCCGCGGATAATATTGAAGTGCAATAAAGTGTGAAAGGAGGATAAATGAATGTGCAACAAAAACGGCAATCGATTTCAGATTGCCGTTTTGTTTTATCGCTTAAAATTAATGCGGACAAATTTCCGAATCAACAAAGAAATAAGCGATTTCCAGCGCAGCGCTTTCCGTGCTATCGGAACCGTGCACCGAATTTTCCCGTTGATTTAAGGCAAAATCTTTACGAATCGTACCTTCCGCCGCGTTTTCCGGATTGGTGCTGCCGATTAAAGCACGATAATCTTGCACTGCATTTTCTTTTTCCAATACGGAAACTACAATTGGTGCGGACATCATATAATCCACCAGCTGTTCAAAAAATGCTTTGCCTTGATGCTCAGCATAAAAGCCTTCCGCTTGTTCGCGCGTTAAGCGCACCATTTTTATCGCTGCAATTTTGAAACCGTTTTGTTCAAAACGTGCCAAAATCGCACCGATTAAATCCCGTTTAACTGCATCCGGTTTGATAATAGAAAGTGTTCTTTCCGTCATTGTTCGTCCTTATTTTTCTGATTTAAAGCGCAATAAATTCGCCAAGGTTTGTACGCCGATGCCCGTTGCGCCGGCCGCCCATAAATCATTGGCGGATTTACGATAAGTGGCGGAACAGTCGATATGTAACCAGCCTGTTTGATAATTTTTCACAAAATAGGAAAGAAACGCCGTTGCGGTGCTCGCGCCCGCGCCGACCGGCACAGTCCCCGTATTTGCGATGTCGGCAAAGGAAGAGCTGATTTGCGCACGATGAAATTCCTCAAAAGGCAAACGCCAAAAGGGTTCATTTTCCGCCCTCGCGGCTTGGAACAGTTCGGAAACCAAGGCTTCATCCATCGAAAGCACTGAGTGATAATCGTTGCCCACTGCCACTTTCGCCGCACCGGTCAGCGTTGCACAATCAACAATAAATTCAGGCTGTTGGCAATCCGCTTCAATTAAACCATCCGCCAATACTAAGCGACCTTCGGCATCGGTATTTAGAATTTCCGCTGTCACGCCATTTTTATAAGTAACAATATCGCCCAATTTAAAAGCATTCGCGCTAATTAAATTCTCCGCGCAGCACAAATACAGTTTCACACGTTGCGTTAAACCACGCGCGATGGCCAAGCCTAATGCACCAGTGAGCAATGCCGCGCCACCCATATCGGTACGCATAGTAGCCATGCCGTCGCTTGATTTAATGCTGTAGCCGCCGCTATCAAAGGTAATGCCTTTGCCCACCAGACAAGCCAATACCGGCGCGTTCGGATCTTGCGTCGGATTAAAATCCAATTGCAACATGGCAGGTGGATTCAACGAGCCTTTACCAACGGTCCAAATGCCATAATAACCTTGCGCCGCCAGGGCTTCACCGGAAATTATGCGAAAGTCTACTGTACTTTTTTCGGCATATTTTTGTGCTTGCGCCACAATAAATTCAGCTGCGCGCTCAGCTAATTTTAACGGCGTTAAACTTTCCGCCGGTTCGTTAATCAGATCTTTCACCAGAGCACCGCATTGAACCCGCGCCAGTAGCTCATGTTGCGAGGCGTCATCCAAAGACGGAAACTCGAGGGCATAATCTTGTTTTGCCGTATAAAAGCCTTGATAAAACGCCCAACAGAACGCTAAATCCCATTCTTCGCCAACCAATTTTGCCTCTTTAATGCCCTGTGCACGCAATTTACGCCCTGCGCGCTGCACTAAAGTACAATCGTTTTTGGGATTATTTTTTAAGTGAATAATGGCCTTATCATCATTAAAACTTAAAATTGCATTTTTTCCCCAAACTTCGGATGCAGGATTTGTTAATAACATAATTTCCATTTTCTTCTGTTCTCCATATAAAAGAAAAACCGGTTGGGGAACTATACCAGCTCTTGTCTTGTATTTCATACCTTTTAAGAAAATCTACCGACAAAAATACCTCTTTAAAAATCACTGTATTTGTCAAAATATTTTAGCTAAGATATGCGCGCTTTATCTAAAGGATATTTTCATGCTTATTCGTTCAAATCTTAACACTACACCACACACATTTTTCACATTAGTGATAAACCTTCTAGCGGGATTATTTTTTATAACTGTATTAATTATAAAAAAAGGATACAGTTATACTCCGTTAATTTTAAGTGGAATAAGCATTATTTATTTTTTCATTTATACATTTAAGTTAAAGAAAAAATGGAAATTAGACAAAGATGACAAGTGGCTTATATTTTCTTTTATCTTCTATTTTTTTACTTTCTTCCTATCAATTATAGTGAATAATGATAGCTTAAGAGTTATTGATAATCCAAGCCGGATTCTGTTATTTATACCTGTTTTATTTTTATTTTCAATATACAAAATAAAAGTTAAAACTATTCTATACTCTATTTCATTAGGAGCGATTACAACTGGCATTGTTGCATTATTTCAGAAGTTTTATTTAGGTTATATAAAACCATTCCCTGAGGTCATGCATATTCAAGCCGGTAATATTGCTATTTCATTAGCAACATCTAGTCTTGTTTTAACTATCTATTTTTTTATAAAAAAAGAATATCGTTCAGCATTATTGGGGACATTAGGAATAATATTTGCAACGATTAGCAGTGCATTATCCGGTGCTCGTGGTGGCTGGATTGGTCTACCGATTGTTCTAATAAGCATTTTTTTCCTTTATCGTCAATATATTAGCAAGAAATTAATCCTATCATTAATCACCGTTATAGTAGTAAGTATTATGACACTAATTTCTAACCCTAAATTTGGAATCGAAAAACGTTATTCCGAAGCTAAGTCAGATATTATTCTTTACCTTGAAAAAAATAATAAGAATACGTCCTTAGGTGCACGATTTGATATGTGGGAAAATGCATTGATTGCGATTAAACAAGCTCCTTTATTTGGCCATGGTGATAAAGGGTATGAGTCATTTAAAGAGCAGCAAGTTGAATCCAAGCAAATGGAAAAAAACACATTGCAATTTAATAGTTTACACAATCAATATTTAGAATCTTGGGTAAAACGTGGCTTTATTGGATTTATTGGATTAATGTTAGTAACATTAATGCCATTATTCTATTTTATTCGCAATCTAAAAGAACCAAGTTTAGATATAAAATGCATTGCAATCTTAGGCATTACTCACATTTTATCGCATCTATTTTATTTTATGAGCCAATCTTTCTTAGCTCATAACTCTGGTTCAATATTTTATTTTTTTGTTTTGGTATTAATCTATGCTTTAGTTAAGAAGAGATAAAAGCCAGGCCATATGGTCTGCTGCTTTATTAAAACTTTACCGCATTCGCTAATACCTTACCCGCCAAATCCTTAGCAGATAAACTCGGTTCACCTTCTAAAGGCCATTCAATACCAACCGTTTCATCATTCCAGATCAGAGAATGTTCAGCTTTTGGATTGTAGTAATCTGTGCATTTATAAGTAAATTCAGCTTCATCCGTTAATACATAAAAACCGTGAGCAAAACCTTCTGGTACCCAAAGTTGGCGTTTGTTTTCAACAGATAAAATCTCACCAACCCATTGTCCAAAGGTTGGGGAGTTTTCACGCATATCTACAGCAACATCAAACACCGCACCAGATACTACACGTACCAATTTACCTTGGGTGTTTTCGGTTTGGTAATGTAGTCCTCGTAATACGCCTTTAACTGATTTTGAGTGGTTTTCTTGCAAAAATGTACGGTCTGCGACGTTTTGTTTAAACCATTCATCACGGAAGGTTTCCATAAAAAAGCCGCGTTCATCACCAAACACTTGGGGCTCTAGTAATTTTACGTCAGGGATTTTAGTGTCAATAACCTTCATTTTTCACTCCGCATAAGCCTTAATATTTTTCAACGCCTTTTGCCAATCGCTTGGTTTAATGCCAAACACTTGCTGGATTTTAGTTAAATCTAAGCAAGAGTTTGCAGGACGTTTCGCTGGGGTTGGGTAATCAGCCGTGGTAATGGCATTAACAAGCGGTAATTTTTCTAACACATTTTGCGAAACAGCTTCCGCAAAAATTGCTTTAGCAAACTCATACCAACTGACATAAGGCTCACCCGTGAGGTGATAAACACCATATTCAACCTTTTCACCTGCAATGATTTTTTCTGCAATTTGAATTAATGCTTTTGCGATATCGCCAGCATAGGTTGGTCCGCCAACTTGGTCGGCAACTACGCCTAAAGTATCTCGAGTTTTCGCTAAGCGAAGCATAGTTTTGACGAAGTTATTGCCATGCTCACCAAACACCCAAGCGGTTCGAAGCACGATAAATTTGTCGTTAGCAGCTGCAACTGCTTGCTCGCCTTCAAGTTTGGTTCTGCCATAAACCCCTTGAGGATCGGTGGCATCGCTTTCTTTATATTTGCCAACACGCTGACCATCAAATACATAGTCGGTTGAAATATGAAGAATGGCTGCACCAACAGATTTAGCCGCTTCAGCCAAATATTGTGGACCTTTTACATTAATCGCTTTTGAAAGCTCAATTTCCGTTTCAGCACGATCCACTGCCGTATGTGCAGCTGCATTGATAATGACATTTGGACAGAAATTTTCGATCGCTTTTTTAACCGCACTTTGATCGGTAATATCTAATTCATTACGGCCTACGGCTAGAATTTCGTGCTCATCTTGTAATTGTTGGGTTAAGCAATAACCTACTTGTCCGTTAGTACCAGTAATCAAAAATTTTGCCATCTTATTTGCCCTCTTTAACTAAGCGGAGCAGATATTGTCCGTACTCATTTTTCGCCATAGGTTTAGCAAGTTGCTCTACTTGTTCAGAAGTGAGCCAACCATTACGCCACGCAATTTCTTCTAAACACGCCACCTGCAGGCCTTGCACATTTTCAATGGTTCGAACGAAAGAGGCAGCTTCGTGCAAACTTTCGTGTGTGCCGGTGTCTAACCAAGCAAAGCCGCGACCAAGCAGTTGTACATTAAGCGAGCCGTCGTTTAAATACATTTCGTTAAGGGTGGTGATTTCTAACTCGCCACGCGCAGAAGGTTTCACTTGTTTTGCAAATTCCACCACGCGATTATCGTAGAAATACAAACCTGTAACGGCATAGTTTGATTTCGGTTGCACAGGTTTTTCTTCAATTGAAATAGCCTTGAAATTTTCATCAAATTCCACCACGCCGAAACGTTCAGGATCTTTTACTAAATAACCAAATACTGTTGCACCATGAGGTTGCGCCACCGCTTCTTGCAACATTTGGGTAAAGTGCTGACCATAGAAAATGTTATCACCTAACACCAAGCAACAGCTATAGCCGCTGATAAATTCTTCACCAATTAAGAAAGCCTGTGCAAGGCCGCCTGGACTAGGTTGGATGGCGTATTGTAAATTCACACCGAAGTCTGAGCCATCACCCAATAAGCGTTTAAAGCTCTCGTTGTCTTCAGGGGTGGTGATGATGAGAATGTCACGAATACCTGCCAACATAAGTACAGAAAGCGGGTAGTAAATCATCGGTTTGTCATAAACAGGCAAAAGCTGTTTAGATACACCACGGGTAATAGGATACAGGCGAGTACCAGAACCGCCTGCAAGAATGATACCTTTCATAAGAATACCTTTAAAAGAGCGGTCAGATTTCATCAAATTTTTGCAAATTGCGTGAAAAATCTCGCCGCTTGTAGATAATTAGTTGCTTAAACGCTCACGGTTATATGAGCCATCTAATACGCGGCTCCACCATTTTTTATTATTTAAGTACCATTCCACCGTTTTGCGAATGCCTGATTCAAAGGTTTCTTGTGGTTTCCAGCCTAATTTACGTCCAATTTTAGTGGCATCAATTGCATAGCGTACATCGTGGCCTGGGCGGTCTTTTACATAAGTGATTAAGTCTTCATATTTCGCCACGCCTTCAGGTTTATTTGGAACAAATTCTTCTAACAGGCCACAAATAGTGCGAACAACATCAATGTTAGCTTTTTCGTTATGTCCGCCAATGTTGTAGGTTTCACCGATTTCACCTTCTGTCACGACTTTATATAAAGCACGGGCGTGATCTTCTACGAATAACCAATCACGGATTTGCTGACCGTTTCCATAAACCGGTAATGGCTTTCCCTCTAACGCATTTAAAATCATTAATGGAATGAGTTTTTCAGGGAAGTGGAACGGACCATAGTTATTTGAGCAGTTGGTGACAATGGTTGGTAAGCCATAAGTACGCAACCACGCACGCACTAGGTGATCGCTTGACGCTTTCGACACCGAATAAGGGCTACTTGGTGCATAAGGGGTGGTTTCAGTGAATAGCTCGTCTGTACCTTCTAAATCACCATACACTTCATCGGTTGAAATATGGTGAAAACGAAATGCTGTTTTTTTCTCAGCATTTAAAGTATTCCAATAAGCACGGGCAGCTTCTAACAAGGTATAAGTGCCAACGATGTTAGTTTCGATAAATGCAGCAGGCCCATTAATAGAACGGTCAACATGGCTTTCCGCAGCTAAGTGCATTACTGCATCAGGTTGGTGCTGTTCAAATACGCGTGCAAGTTCTTTTGCATCACAAATATCTACTTGCTCAAAAGCGTAACGTGGATTATTTTCTACAGACTCTAAGGATTCTAAATTCCCTGCATAGGTTAATTTATCTACGTTAACTACGCTATCTTGCGTGTTTGCAATAATATGGCGAACAACTGCAGAGCCGATAAAGCCTGCACCGCCTGTTACGAGAATTTTCATAATTATAAATAATACCTATAATGTTGTTATTAACGTGCTCCGCCACGACCTAAAACTGTGGAAATAGTCTTTAATAAGATAACTATGTCATTCCATAAAGACCAGTTCTTCATGTACCAAACATCGATTTCAACACGTTCATTAAAACCAATGTCACTTCGTCCACTTACTTGCCATAATCCTGTAATACCAGGTTTAACGGCTAATACAAGTGGTGCTTTTCTTCCAATATCTTTCTTTTCAATCACCATATATGGACGAGGTCCAATTAGACTCATTTCCCCTCTTAAAACATTTAATAATTGAGGTAACTCGTCAAGAGATGTTTTTCTTAGAAATTCACCTACTTTTGTAATTCTGGGATCATGCATATACTTATGGTAAATCTCGTAATAAGCCTTTTCCTCAGGATGATTTTCTAACCATTTTGGCATAAAAGATTGATCTGAATGCATTGTTCTAAATTTATAGCAAAAAAACTCTTTACCATTAATCCCTAAACGTCTTTGTTTAAATAGAATATCTCCTTTAGGCTCCTCACGCTTTAACCAAAAGGCAATTAAAATTAAAACAGGCCCCCAAAAAAAGATAGAACAAACTACTAACATATAATCAGTAGCTGCTTTTATGATCTTATTTAATTTACTTAAAAGCTTATTTTCTAGAGTAAATACGTTTGTTCTAGAATTAAACACATTGTAAATATAAGCTTGCGAGAAATCGTATCCATTAAGCACAGGAGTAAAAATTATCTCTCTACTATTCCTAATATTATCTTCAATTATTTTATTTAGTTTATCTTTATTTAAATTAACACTATCTATAAAAAGAGTATTATGTTTAGAATCTGAAGATTTTACATAACCCAGATAATAATCCTCAAACAATGCAGCTTTAAAATTCTCGTTATCAGTAATCACTTTAGCTGTCTCTTTCCACAGACCAATACCAAATAAAAATCTTTTTACAAATAATTTTGATATCGGAATTATAATGGCTGTTAATAAGAATATAAGAACTAAAGTACTACGAGAGTAATACTCCGAATTTTGACCTAACATCAACCCAGCTAATAAGATAGCAAAAGATAAGAAACTAGATCTTACAACCAATCTAGTTTCATGCCAGAAATCAAAACGTTTGGTATAGACTCCAAAATATCCTAAAATAAAAATAAAGGTTATATATACGCTTACAAACAGAAGATAAGAATAGTCAATTACAGGAACATCAAAAAATAGATTTAAAATCTTTCTTAACGAAACTGCCATAAAAATACTAATAAATATTGATATGACGTCAATAAGAATAAGTACTACTACAGATAGAAATTTATTCACAATCACCTCCTTTTATAAAAGGGTATTTTATTTGGATAAAATATTAATGAGATAAGAAGCAATGTAACATTATATCCAATATTAATCATATGACTCTCAGTTATAGAGTAAAGCATCATAAAAAAGAAAATTATAGCTTCTTTATATAAAAACTCTCTAAATAACATTTTTATAAAAAAATAACTAACTATTGAAAATAAAATAAGTAAACTAAGATTTGATAAACTTAAGGCTACATATAAATTATCTATTATAATATTGTATTCCTCAATAAGCACTCTCATATCCCTAGGGAATATAGCTAAACCAAAAAGATCATAGGCTTCATAAGAAAATCTAATCCTTTCAGAAAGAACTTTATTAACATATTCAAGTATCTCAAACTTATTATAATTAATCATTGCAAATAGAGATAACATTGGGAATAAGAACATAGATAATTCCATACACCTTTGAATGAATTTATCTCTAAATATTGTAGTAAATTGACTTATATACATTACTACAATTAGTAAAATTGACAGTAAAAAACTGCTCCTAGAATAAGAAAACAGATAGATAAATATATCTAAAGAAAGTAGAAATAGTACATTTATAAATGTAACCTTATTCTTTACCATAAAAAACAAAGATAGAAATATAAAGAATCTCATTGGGAACTTATTAGGATGAAACATTTCAAATGTGTAGCGAGCCCTTTCATTTATGTGATCATAAAGATATTCCGCCTCACCTAATATATAGTACTTATATAAAAAATAAAGTATAATAAAAGTAATGCATATTAACGCTATAAAATATAAAAACCTAAAGCATTTTCTTATATCTAAAAATTTAGATAACAATATAAAAATATAAGCTATCAGAAATGATGAATCTTTGGAGAGATATGAAAAATAAGTGAATATAGAAAGAAAAAATACATGTATTATTATCCACTTCTTCAAGAAAAGTCTAGATTGAAAGAGAAGTATTCCCCAAGAAATAGGTAAAATCACATTCTTAGATATCTGGTAGATATCATAAAATATAGAATCATCAGTACTAAAACTTAGAAATGATGTAGTAAAAAGAAACCCATAAGAAAAAAGGAAAACAAAACTATAAAAATTTTTGGTCTTCATATCTCATTAAAACTATAATCTGATTATTTTTTTTATACAAGATGTAATTTTCTCTCCTAAAATCTTTCTCATTTTAGATTTTATTTTCATCTTGAATGGCTGCCAAGTTGCATCATAATGGTGAATTGAATAAGTATTCTCAGTAATATTCAATTCATTCGTTTTATAATTCAATGGACAAAAGTATTCGCTTGAATAAATATAAATATCACCTAATTCTTGATTCTTGTCTATAGATTGCAATCCTTTTTTCCCTAAGAGTGAGCTAGTTACATTAACACACGTAATGACATTATTCACATCAAAATCTGCATTATGATAATATTGCATATTCTCATAAATAAATTGATGATTCTGAATTGCACCAAATCCAATACCAGTATTAACTTCACCTGCAAATTCAAATCCAAGAAAACAATTATGTTTTAATAAAGAATCAATATTATTAATAATTTCAACATCTGTATCTAAATAAATTCCGCCTTCATTATAAATAATATCTAACCTAGCATAATCTGAAACAAAAGCATATTTTCTTTCTTTATATGCTTTTTCAATAAATGGAATCTTATTTACATTATAATTGCTTTCATTCCATTCAATAATCTCATAGTCGGAGCAGTATTTTTCCCACGATTTAATGCAACGCTGTACACTTTCTGGTAATGGATTATTACCAAACCAACAATAATGTATTTTTTTAGGTATCATAGAATATCCAAAATTTATAAAATAATTAGGTGATGCCTTTCATTTGCTTATACATATCATATAACTTCTGATAGGTATCAAAAACATATGCGAATAGACTGATCTGAACTTTTCGAGTTAAATTAATATAAGGACATTTAAGCACTGATAATATATTGTCTTTAGCAAATTTTCTTGATTTTTTAATCAAATTCTTATCGTGCCAGTGCTTATCTGCTTGAATCATCATATTAATGAAAACAATTTCCCATGTGACTTTTGCTACACTCACATTCGCTTTTAATTCGGGATATTTACCTACAATAAAGTCATATTCCTCATTGATTGCCTGATATAAATCATATGTTTTTTCATTAAATTTAGAATGACCAATAGAACCTCCTCTTTTTAAATAAAAATATTTTGGTGAAGGGTTAAAAACGACTTTTTCAGCTAAATCAATAACTTTATATGTAGTTAATTGATCTTCAAATAATCTACCCTCAGGAAATTTTATATTATTCCATAATTCTCTCTTATATAGCTTTCCCCAAGCACAAGGAGTTAAATAGTTATTAAATAAGAAACAGTCTAATGCCTCTTGTTTAGAAAGAATAAGTAAACTATTTAAATTTGAGTTTGCAATAGTTTTATTAGGGTAAACATTGTATGCACTAACGCAACTTATATCTGCCTTATTTTTACTTAAATCAGCATATAAAGTCGAAATCATATCTGGAGCAATATGATCATCACTATCAATAAAAGAGACGTACTCACCCTGCATAATTTCCATACCTGCATTTCGTGCAGAAGATAATCCGCCATTTTTTTTATGAAGAGCGGTAATATTTTTATATTGTTTTGCATATCTATCGCAAATCTCTCCAGAGCTATCTGTTGCACCGTCATTAACCAAGATAATTTCTAATGGTGTGTAATCTTGAGCAAGAATACTCTCTATACATTTTTCTAGATATGCTTCTACATTGTAGATAGGAACAATAACAGAAATTAATGGATTCGTTTTCATATCGTTATTTACCATGAATTTTATCAAATCTACCTAACTGATTTTTAAAAGCATCTATGACACCCTTAAATATAAATCTTAAATAGGTTTTTTTATTTTCAAATAAGAATAAAACTTTAAATAACTTATAAAGAATAGTTTTTAGCATAAAGAAAGATTTTTGATGTAATAAACACCATAATAAGTTTCGTACTTGATAATAATATCTTAATGGAGATGCAACACCCACTCCAAATTTTTTACCTTTAAACGTAAATAAATGAAGATTTTCAGCCGGTTGATGAGCTAAAACAGCTTTATTACACTGAATAAGTTTAAAGCCTAATTTATTCATGCGAATAAAATACTCCCAATCGACCACATCAATAAAAAGAGCCTCATTAAATAGCCCTACTTTTTGAAATGCTTCTTTTATGAATAATACTCCAGATTGCATGGTAATAGTTTTTTCTTCATATGGTTTAGAGGAAACTTTCGACATTGCTCGTTCAACTTTATATCTTGGAGATAAAGCTCCAAGCTGTTTTAAACCGAATTCGTCAATATAGGCTTTATAAACATCTAAAATGTTATTATTAAACTGGCTATCTTGATCCATTGATACAATAAATAAGTAACCAGCTTGGGTGCTCTTCTCAAAACCAATATTTAATGCCTTTGCGATCCCTGTATTATCCAATAAAGGAATATATTCTAAATTAAATGTTCTAATTAAAGGTTCAAAAAGTTGCACATTATCTGAATCAGAATTATCAATCACAAAGACTTTATCAAAGTAATGAATGTAACTTGAAATATTCTCAATTACATCAATACTCGGATTGTACGCAACTACGACACAAGAAGTATTTTTTTTCATTTTACTAAATTAATAAACAATTGTTCAATTTCGGCTGTTTTGTCTTTTACATTAAAATTGTTAATTACTTTTTTGTAAGCATTAATAGAAAGTTTATTTGATAATACGCTATCTTCTCGTAATATATGTGATTTTTTTACAGCATCATCTATATCTTTAATAATAAAACCACAATAGCTATCTTCTATTAGATCTACCATACCATCAATACCCGTAATGAGTATATTTTTCTGATATAACATATATTCAGCCACAGCTAATCCAAAACCTTCCCACTTAGAAAATAGAACAGCTTGATTAAATTGTTTAATATATTTTTCTGGCGTTGATACCCAACCAGTAATTAAGAAATTGTTAGCTATGTTATATTCAGCTATTCTATTCTCTACCTGTTTCCGTAGTTCTCCATCACCTACTATAACAAATAATGTTTCTGGGTATTTTTTCACAACTTCTTTTGCAAATTCAACGAAAAATAGAGGATTTTTTTGCTCTGTAATTCGCCCAACCATACCAATAATGTATCTATCTTTAGGCAATGGATTTTCAATATTGCTTGAGGCATCTAGAGTTTCTACATCAATGCCATTATAAATCAGTTCTAATTTCCTTACAGAAATGCCGATTTTTTGGGCTTCTTCATATTCGGATTTCGAAATAAGAATAAATTTATCAGTAAAATAAGAAAGAATTTTTTCTACTAGTTTATAAATAACAATTTTAACCTTAGAGGCATTCATCTTGAATGACCAGCCATGAGGATTATAAGCAACTTTTGACTTTAACCCTATATTAGCCATTCGACCAATTAGCCCACCAAATGTACTATGTAAATAAACTACGTCTGGCTTTTCAGCTTTAATGATTTTACGAATATTATAGGCGTATTTGAATAGCCTAATTAGAGAAAATGTTTGCTCAATATCTACATGATAAAAGCTATCTAGGTTTGAGAATTTATTTTCTCCTGTAGTAATCAATACATTACTAAATTTATCTACATTAGAATGTTTAAGATACATTCTAAGATAAGTATCTATACCACCGCCGTTTGCTTGTGTGAAATGTAGTACTTTTATTTTTTTATTTTTCATTTTGTAATTTATTTACTAATAAACATATTTTTAACTCTAACTGAAAATGCTCTCATGTCTTTATTAAATACAAGAAGCATCAGGACACTTACAAGAATGTATATCACAGCTACAATTGCTGAGTTTATTGTCCATTTTATGAAAGATGCATTATCCATCATAAGGTTGAAAGCCTGTAGTTTATCTATTATAAATATAGAACACATAATAGAAATAAGTAAGGTTATGCTTAATATAACTAATTTTTTTATATATAAATCAATAGATACACTAAATCCTCTAGAAAATAAAAAATAGGCTTTCCATCCAATCACTATAATAAACAAGCTAATGACACTGCCTAAAATAATGCCAAATAAACCAAAGTATTTACCTAAAATAATTGATAAGGTAATCGTCATAACGCTTTCAATAATAGGGGCATATA
Organism: Rodentibacter sp.; assembly: GCF_057314195.1. Lineage (NCBI taxonomy): Bacteria > Pseudomonadati > Pseudomonadota > Gammaproteobacteria > Pasteurellales > Pasteurellaceae > Rodentibacter > Rodentibacter sp. The sequence continues at coordinate 26,984 of NZ_DBHLAM010000056.1, forward strand.
CGTCACTAAATAGTCCATAACCAACTAAAAAACTATCAATAAAAGATCTTGCTAGACGAATAAATGCATACAAAGTTAAAACGAATAATACTTGTTTCTCAATTATAAAATCAGAACCAATCCATAATGTAATAAAGTATTCTGACTGTAAATAGAAAGTAAAACAGATGATAGAAATCATCCAATATCTAAAAACTAAGAATTGGTTAAAAAAAGTAATTACTTTATTCTTATCACCTTGTGCAATTAAATTACCTATGCTAGCTTGAATGCCTGCAAATGTAGCTCCAACTAAAGAATATATTGCAGTAACAATAATCATATAATTTTCATACTTTGTTACAGTATAAAGAGAAATATAAGAATAAATAATAATAGGTGTCACTTGTGTTATAATAATTCCGCCTACTTGATGAAAAAATATTTGTTTTATTTTTGTAATAATTTCTGTATGTTTATTTCTTAATATTTTTCCATTTGATAGATTAATCACTAACCAAGGATAATCCCTATTTACAACATATTTTATAAGCAAAGCGATAAGAATACTTAGTATAACCTCAATAAAACACCAAGCTAAAAATTTATTCTCGATATTTTCTACCAATATTATTACAAAAATTTGTAATACATATTTAGTAAATTTCATTAACTGGTTAATATAATTTACTTTATACTCTTGTAAATCTGCAACCAGAAGCACCTGAACATAGCTGACAAAATAGGTTGATAATGATGATATTAAGAAAGAGGTAAATGCTACATATGCATACCAAATCGGTAATATAGTTTTACTAAATAGCACAGGTAAACAAAAAAATATAATGACAGAGCATAAAATAATGATATAGGCTACTTTTCTATATATCCAACCTTGAACACTGATAATTTCAGATATACTTTCTCTATCATTTTTTGAAATTGGCTTATAAAGAGCATAAGAGATAGCGTTCATTATTCCAAGTTCAGCCAAGCTTAAAAAACCTATAATATTCATGGCAATAGTATTCATGCCAAGAATTTCAGATCCTAGGTTATCTAAGAAATATCGCCGTGCTAGGAATGTAATAACAAGATTTATTAAAAATAGAGAGAATGCAACTCTCATATTTTTAAAGCTTTTCTTAGCTATACTCATATATAACAAGAATTTTATTTAGTTATTTGTTTTCTAATTAGAATAATTGCAGAAGAAATAATCATACCTAAAATAAATCCAATACTCAGAATAATTATTCTCTTAGGCTTATCCTTCACCACTGGATAATCCGGTGAGGCCTGATACCGAAATGCATTTGCTTTAACTTCTTTTGCCTTAATTAACAAGGGTTCTAATTCGGAAAGTAAAGAAGAAACTTGATAATATCTTGGGGGATAAATAATGTTATTCTTTTTCAAAACCTCAATTTGTGCTTTGAGATATTTTTCCCCAAGCATAAAAAGATATGCACCATCACTTAATTTAGAATCAGAGAGAGGTATTTTTGTATCAGACATTGCTATTGCCTGTAATGCATTATCATTAGTTGCTGAATTAAAAGACTTTGAATATTCTTTTATCCCTGCTTCTTTCGCAATGCTTAAGGCATTTTCTAGATTTTCTAACTGGACAGATTTATTTATCGCCAAATCTCTCTCAAACTTTGTTTTTTCATAGTTCAAATCGGATACTAATTCATTGAAATAAAGAAGAAAACCATCTAACTCTATTTGATACGCAGACTTGTTTATAGCAGAAATAAACTGTGATAAGACAGTTTGCGCTTCAGCAGGGGTTTCAGCATAAAAACGAATTTGATTACCAATGAGATCCGGCTCTTTTTTGCTATCCGGCTTTTTGATAGCAATATTTTTTGTCATCAAATCCGAAAGAATGCGCAATTTTTCTGTTTCTGATTTTCCTTCAGTTTCTTTCTTATAAAAATCAGATTGCTCAAAGAATTTTCTTCTTTCGTCTAAAGATTCTGAAAGCAAATTAAACTGCCCGAATAAATTACTTGCCGTCACACCGGCATCAAACTCACCACCGACAATTCGAGCATACTCTTTTCTCACAAAGAAATAATCCCCTAGATCTGCTGTTCTCGGCGCAATCACTTCCGCTTTTGAAGTCCACTGCTCTTTCGCTGTAAATGCATAAATACCCGCAATGAAAGTACACACAAGCACGCAAAGCGCAATCCAATTTTTTTTATTCCAAAGTTCTCGGAAAAGTTCTATTAAATCAATTTCATCTTGTTTTTGAGAAGACAATTCGCTCATATTTATTCCTTTAAGAGAATCTTATTACCAAAAAAATAATCGGTCCATTATAGACAATAAAAAACCATATAAATCATTGTAAGTATTGAAATTTATAACAGAAATGCGGCACAAACTACCCGCATTTCCATATTAAACCCTACATAAACTACGCATAATACATTTCAAACTCAACCGGATGCGGTGCCATATTCAAACGTTCTACTTCTTTACGTTTAATGCCAATAAAAGCTTCCACAAATTCTTTACTAAATACACTACCTTGAGTTAAGAATTCGTAGTCTTTTTCTAACGCATTTAAGGCTTCATCTAAAGAACTTGCCACGGTTGGGATATCTTTAAGTTCTTCCGGAGGAAGATCGTAGAGGTTTTTATCCATCGCATCACCCGGATGAATTTTATTCACTACGCCGTCCAAGCCTGCCATTAATAACGCGGCGAAGGCTAAATATGGATTTGCCAATGGATCCGGAAAGCGCGCTTCCACACGAATGGCTTTCGGGTTAGTTACCGCTGGGATACGAATCGAGGCGGAACGGTTACTGGCGGAATAAGCCAATAATACAGGCGCCTCAAAGCCCGGCACCAAGCGTTTATAAGAATTAGTACTTGGATTGGTAAACGCGTTTAGGGCTTTTGCATGTTTGATGATCCCGCCGATATAGTAAAGTGCGGTTTCCGAAAGACCGGCATATTTGTCGCCTTGGAAGATATTTTTACCGTCTTTACTTAAGGACATATTACAGTGCATGCCCGAGCCATTATCACCGGTAATCGGTTTCGGCATAAAGCAGGCGGTTTTGCCATGTTCAAGCGCAACGTTTTGTACCACATACTTATAGATTTGGGTTTCATCTGCTTTTAAGGTTAAGCTATTGAATTTCGTTGCAATTTCATTTTGACCGGCGGTCGCCACTTCGTGGTGATGCGCTTCCACCACCAGTCCCATTTCTTCTAAAATCAAGCACATTTCGGAACGAATATCGTGCGCACTGTCGATTGGTGCAACAGCACAATAACCGCCTTTTTTCAACGGACGATACGCATTGTTGCCACCTTCGTATTTCTTGTTGGTATTCCAAGCAGCTTCCACGTCGTCGATGGAGAAAGACGCACGGTTCATTGATACGTCAAAACGCACATCATCAAATAAGAAAAACTCTGGTTCCGGACCAAACAAAGCTTGATCGGCAATACCCGTAGAGCGCATATAATTCTCCGCTCGAATAGCGATTGAACGAGGATCTCGCTCATAGCTTTGCATTGTTGTTGGTTCATATACACTACAACGAAGCGAAAGTGTCGGAATCTGCGCAAAAGGATCCAGCACGGCGGTTTCAGCCATCGGCATTAACAGCATATCGGCTTTATTAATGGTTTTCCAACCTTCCACGGACGAGCCGTCGAACATTTTACCATCTTCGAACATATCTTCATCCACAAGACTAACCGGGATAGATACACCATGTTCTTTGCCTTTAATATCGGTGAAACGAAGAAGCACGAATTTAACATCGTTTTCTTCAATTAACTTAAATACCTTGGCAATTGCGTTTGACATAAGGAGCCCTCTATTTTGCTACGAGTATTATTAAAATAAGGCTACATTATAACCTATTCCTTCATTTTTTCATTGGATTTATTTTCCTACCCGACATAGCGGGCACTCAAAAAGTCGTGTATAATTCCCGCCCTTTCGGCCGTAGGGTGGGATTTATCCCACCAACTCAAACTACTTGAAATATTCTCGCTGGGTTAAATCCCACCTACACAACTTAAGATTAAACAATGAAAAACGAAATCGATATTAACAAACTGCGCAACATTGCGATTATTGCGCACGTTGACCATGGTAAAACCACCCTTGTAGATAAATTACTCCAACAATCCGGCACATTTGAATCTATCCGTGGCGATGTAGACGAACGCGTGATGGACTCTAACGATATTGAAAAAGAACGCGGCATTACCATTTTGGCGAAAAATACTGCAATCAACTGGAACGGTTACCGCATTAATATCGTGGACACTCCGGGACACGCAGATTTCGGTGGCGAAGTAGAACGCGTACTTTCCATGGTAGATTCGGTTTTATTGGTAGTAGATGCTTTCGACGGTCCAATGCCGCAAACCCGTTTTGTCACCCAAAAAGCCTTTGCGCACGGCCTAAAACCGATTGTCGTGATCAATAAAGTTGACCGTCCGGGGGCACGTCCTGATTGGGTGGTGGATCAAGTGTTCGACTTATTCGTGAACCTTGGCGCAACGGACGAACAACTAGACTTCCCGATTATTTATGCCTCCGCATTGAACGGCGTCGCAGGTTTAGAACACGAAGCACTTGCGACAGATATGACACCGTTATTTGAAGCCATCGTCGAACATGTCGAACCGCCGAAAGTGGAACTTAATGCGCCGTTCCAAATGCAAATTTCCCAACTAGACTATAACAGCTATGTAGGCGTTATTGGTATTGGTCGTATCAAACGCGGCTCAATTAAACCCAACCAACCGGTTACTATCATCAATGGCGAAGGCAAAACCCGCCAAGGCCGCATCGGTCAAGTTCTGGGCCACCTTGGTTTACAACGCTATGAAGAAGACGTGGCTTACGCCGGCGACATCATCGCGATTACCGGTTTAGGTGAGCTCAATATTTCCGATACTATCTGCGATATCAATGAGGTTGAAGCGCTACCTTCATTAAGTGTGGACGAACCAACCGTCAGTATGTTCTTCTGCGTTAACACCTCGCCGTTTGCCGGTCAAGAGGGCAAATATGTCACTTCTCGTCAAATTCTCGAACGTTTAAATAAAGAACTTGTTCACAACGTCGCATTACGCGTAGAAGAAACACCTAACCCGGATGAATTCCGCGTTTCCGGTCGCGGCGAATTGCACCTTTCTGTGTTAATCGAAAATATGCGCCGTGAAGGCTACGAACTCGCCGTATCTCGTCCGCGTGTAATTTATCGTGAAATCGACGGCAAAAAACAAGAACCCTACGAACAAGTTACCATCGATGTTGAAGAACAACACCAAGGTTCCGTGATGGAAGCCTTAGGCATCCGTAAAGGCGAAGTGCGCGATATGTTACCGGACGGCAAAGGCCGCGTACGTTTGGAATACGTCATTCCAAGTCGCGGCTTAATTGGCTTTCGCGGCGAATTTATGACCATGACCTCCGGCACCGGCTTGCTTTACTCCAGTTTAAGCCATTACGACGACATCAAAGGCGGCGAAATCGGCCAACGCAAAAACGGCGTATTAATTTCTAACGCCACCGGTAAAGCGTTGGGCTATGCATTATTCGGCTTGCAAGAACGCGGCAAATTAATGATCGAGGCGAACGTAGAAGTGTATGAAGGTCAAATTATCGGCATTCACAGCCGTTCCAACGACTTAACCGTCAACTGCTTACAAGGCAAAAAGCTCACCAATATGCGCGCTTCCGGTAAAGATGACGCCATCGTCCTCACTACTCCGGTGAAATTTAGCCTCGAACAAGCCATCGAATTTATTGATGATGACGAACTGGTAGAGGTCACACCGGAATCGATCCGCATCCGCAAAAAACTGCTGACGGAAAACGATCGTAAACGAGCCAACCGCACTACAATCAGTACCAGCACACACTAACAAAAATGGGATCACAACGATCCCATTTTTATTTCTTCAATTCACCAACCGCAAATAATGTCGATACGACAAGAGAAATTCAATTTCAGACTTACCCCCCTCTCAATAATACCTTTCTGCGGGCATTAGCCAGTCCAATGCGGTGCTATTTTGAAAGTTCGCTGAGGTGCATATCAAGGTTCAATGCGGTGTCAATTTAGTAGGATAACAATTATGCTCATATTTTCTAAATCTCTGATCTAAAAATCACGGTTACAAGCAAGGACTAAAAAACACTAGACGACGTTAGAAACGATAACTTATTGAATTTATTAAGATTTGAAGTCATTAGAAAGCGTTGGCGAACGTTAAAGAATTGTATTCTGGCGGTGAGAGAGGGATTCGAACCCTCGATGCAGTTTCCCACATACACGCTTTCCAGGCGTGCTCCTTCAACCACTCGGA
>NZ_DBHLAM010000057.1:0-660 GCF_057314195.1 Rodentibacter sp.
AAAAACTGCAAATTCCGGAAAAAAGCCTACAAGAAGGCAAAGTGGATTTCTTAAACGGCGCGTGGAATGCGGGCGGCGGTATTCAAGATAAAACCACCGGTAAACCGATGCGCTTGAGCTATAACTTTGACGACAAAGGTAAAGGTCAAGTCACGTTGCAACGTGGCGACGGCGTGAAATGTGTGGGCGATGTGAACGCTAACGTAAGCGGCGGCGGGTTAATCATCTCCAACAAAAACGTGGCGAGCTGTAGCGACGGCACCACTTATCAACTGCCGGAAATCAACTGTAAACCGAATAGCGCGTCGGCGGATTGTAACGGTTCTTACGGCGATAACCGCTTCCCGATTACCATTAAGAAATAAGTTTTAACGAGATGAAAGAGAGATAGCACATGTTTCCCGAGTTACATAATTTTGGTAAAGAACTTTCGTTAGTCATGAATAGCGGCGTGCAATTCATTGATTTTGCCTTGACGATTAATTGGAAAGACAAAGAATGGCGCGAGAAAGGCAACGGCAATTTTGTTTCTTCTGCGGTGAACGGGCCGTTACGCCGTTTAATCGCCGATAAAAACGGCGAGGGGTTTTGCGATCCGAGCCGTCCCGGCATTTTAGTGCGTACCGAGCAGGAAATCAGCGTCGAACAATCCTTTAAACT
>NZ_DBHLAM010000057.1:670-1205 GCF_057314195.1 Rodentibacter sp.
CGGAAGGGCACACCCACCGCGTGACGTTTGCCTTTGATACCAAAATTTTCCCTAACAGCCAAGACACCGCGTATTTGGCGCCGACCAGTGAAGACGTGCGTTCCGGCGTGTTATTCGGCTTGGCGCATCAATCGGATCAAATGTCGTGGTTCTTGGATTTTAACTGGGTTAATAACTGGTTGTTGGAATTATTTAAAGAACTCGCGCCGGAGCCGAAACGCCTGAAAATTCACCCGGAAGATTTGCTACAGGAAGTGGAACGCAAAGCGCATCAAGGGCATTATTTGAATATTTTGGCGATCTTGGGCGCCGAAGTGGCGTTGCCGAGAATTAAAGTGGTTTCCAATAAAACCGATGACATCGTGAAAGCGATTCCGGTGGACATGGTGTTAGATGTGGGCAATTCACGCACGTGCGGTATTTTGATCGAAGATCACGTGCAGGAAAAAGACGGCCTGAAAAAACGTTATGAATTGGAGTTGCGCGATTTAACCAATCCGGAACGTGTTTACACTGAGCCGTTTGAAAGTCGTGT
>NZ_DBHLAM010000057.1:1215-2052 GCF_057314195.1 Rodentibacter sp.
AATTTGCGCAGGCCTTTTTTGGCAAAGATCATTGGTCGCTACAAAGTGGACGTCGTGATGCTTTCCAATGGCCAACCATTGCACGTGTAGGTAAAGAAGCAGGGCGTTTGGCAAGTCGTCGTAACGGTAATGAAGGTTCTACCGGGTTATCAAGCCCGAAACGCTATTTGTGGGATTTGGACAAATACGAACAAATGTGGCGTTTCAATTCTGCTTATGTAAAAACTGATCACGAGCCTTACGCCACTGCCGAGCCACTTTCCGGATTAATCAACGAATACGGCGAAGCCTTACATATTTTGCGTGATGATGTTGAAGAAGAATTCGAGCGTAAAATGCCGGTGTTCCAACCGAAATATTCCCGTAGTTCTTTGATGACATTTATGTTGTCAGAGGTGCTAATGCACGCATTAATGCAAATTAACAGTCCGGCACAACGTGCTAAATTAGAGCATTCCCGTACGCCGCGCTTCTTACGTTCTATTATTCTGACCATTCCACCTGCAATGCCGAAACCTGAACGGGAAATTTTTAAAAATGCTATGTATCAAGCTATTGGCTTGGTTTGGAAGAGCTTGGGATGGGATAAATCGGACGATAACGTTGATTTCTCTACCGAAGAAGGGCGTGAAAAATACTGGCCGATGTTGCCGGAAGTGCATATCCAATGGGACGAAGCCACTTGCGGGCAAATCGTGTATTTATTTAACGAAACGCAAAACAATTACGGCGGACGCCCGGAAGAATTTTTCGCCGCCTTGGCGCGCCCCGACAAAAACGGTAAAGAAAACGCCATCACTATTGCCAGTGTCGATATTGGCGGCGGCACCACGGATT
>NZ_DBHLAM010000058.1:0-16025 GCF_057314195.1 Rodentibacter sp.
CATGTGAGAGTAGGGCACCGCCAGGTAGATATGAAAGGAACCCCGGTCAGAAGGCCGGGGTTTTTTATTGGCGAAAAATCGTAAAACGGGAGAAAGACAGACAGCCCCAATGCGGTACTTAAACCGATGTTCAATCCTGTGGCTTACCTAATATAGAAGTTACCCCCCATCATTACTGTGAAAATGTTAGAATAGCTCAAGTCCTTCATTTCATTTTACCTCTATGAAAAACTTAAAATATTTTGCACGTCGCTATGTAGATTGGGTAATTCGGCTCGGTCGCGTTCGATTCTCTTTACTAGGCCTGGTTATTTTGGCGGTCTTAGCATTAAGTGCGCAAATTTTATTAAGTTTTTTTATTACCAATCAAATTGATTGGCGGGATGTGGTTCGCTCTATTATTTTTGGTCTTTTTACCGCGCCTTTTGTCATTTATTTTTTCACGCTTTTAGTCGAGCAATTAGAGCGATCTCGCCTTGACCTTTCTAAAACGGTTTCTCGTTTGCAAAATGAAATTTCGGAGAGAATTCAAGCGGAGCAGAAACTTTCTATTGCGCTTAATAATTTAGAAAAAAGTAACCGGGATAAAGGTACTTTACTTGCAACCATTAGCCACGAGCTGCGCACACCGCTTAACGGAATTATCGGGTTGAGTCGTATTTTATTAGATGATCAACTTTCGGCACAGCAGCGTAATTACCTTAAAACCATCAATATTAGCGCGGTTAGTTTGGGATATATTTTTAGCGATATTATTGATTTGGATAAATTTGATACTCAACGGTTAGAACTTAATTTCCAGCCGACGGATTTGAATTCGCTGTTAAATGATATTCAGAATTTTGCTATACTGATGAGCGAGCCTAAAAATCTTCAGTTTTCTTTGGAAATTACTTCAGAATTACCGGACTCGCTTTATTTGGATCGTGCAAGATTAAGTCAAATTTTGTGGAATTTGATTAGTAATGCGGCGAAGTTTACTGAAAAAGGCAAAATTACTTTGCAGGTTAGCGCTTCGGAAAACGACGTTTATCAATTTAGCGTAATCGATACGGGAAGCGGTATTGCGCCATGCGAGTTAGATAATATTTTTAAAATGTATTATCAAGTTAAGGAAAACGCAAATCGCTCTTCCGGTAGCGGGATTGGCCTTGCTATCTCTAAAAATTTGGCACGCTTAATGGGCGGCGATTTGCAGGTGAAAAGTCGCCTTGGTAGCGGCTCAACTTTTGATTTAACCATTCGTGCCAAAAAAAGCGAACCAATAAGGGATAATTCGCTGTTACAGTCGTCATTGCATTTGTCGGTGTTGCTTGTGGAAGATATCGAACTCAATGTTATCGTGGCAAAAAGTGCACTGGAGAAATTAGGGCATCATGTGGACGTGGCGATGAATGGGCGGGAAGCAATTCATTTATTTGAGCGTAATACTTACGATATTGTTTTATTAGATATTAAATTACCCGATATGTCGGGTTTTGATATTGCCGAACATTTCCGTCAGAAATATGAGGACGGCATTTATGATTTTCTTCCGCCACTTGTGGCTTTTACCGCAAATGTGATGCAAACCGAGCAAGAATATCTGGCCAAAGGGCTGGATGCGGTGCTGCGCAAGCCGCTCGCCTTAGGAGAACTGCGGCATTGTTTATATCGTTTTTTTGCCGAGGAAATGGAACCTTCTTCTGTGCAAACGGCATTTACGGATAAAACTGAGCATCAAACCCTAAACACGGAACTTATTGGCTTATTAGGTAAAACCCAAATGGCGCAGAATTTGGCATTATTCAAACAAATGATGCCAAATTATTTAAGTGAATTGCATCAGACTTTTAACACTTATCGACAAAATCATGATTTAGCCGAACAAGTGGCCGATCTCGCCCATAAAATTAAAGGCGCGGCGGCATCTGTGGGCCTGTTAACCGTTCAAGGCTGGGCGGAGAAAATGCAGCATAATGAAGCAGAAGATTGGCGTTGGAGCATCGAATTATGGCTCAATAAATTGGATGAAAGTTGGCAAGACAATGTGAAGGAATTAGAGGATTATTTAAACGTCTAGAAAATAGCCACATTCTACTTTTCATCTAAAAATAAGGGCTTGATGCGCTTTTATTATCTAATCCATGAAAGTATTACGCAAAGAATACCCATCCACTAGCCAAAATACTCAAGTCGAATAAACCAAAAATAATTACCATTAGGTTGACCGCCTGCTTTGAGCGGAACAAATGTTTCGTCGTGGAGTCCTTGCACTTCGCCGTTTTTTGCTAGCTAAAATTTTCGCTAAAATGAGAAGAATTTGTTGAGGATTCTTTATGTCACGCCAATGCCAGTTGCTTATTGCTCAGAATTTACCCGAAAATTTGCCGCCTGACGTATTGGTTGTCGGGGAATCGGGCGTGCCTTTTGCGAAAACGGTAAATTTGCTTGGGCAAGAATTTGCGCATATTTTGTTTGATGCACGCCAAGGCATTCATTTAGAAGCGCTCGCCATTGCTGCCGGTACATTAAAAAGGGGCGGTACGCTTTGCTTGTTGTTAGCGGATTGGGCGAATTTAGCATGCCGGCCGGATCAAGATAGCCTGCGTTGGAGCGGCAAGCAACAGGCTATTGCCACACCAAATTTTATTCGCCACTTCAAACAATGCGTGACGCGCTATGGCTTCCCCGTGTTGACGGCGTTCAATGCGGTGCTATTTCGGCAATCCGATTATTCGGAAAATGTAAGCCGGCACGCGACGGCGGCCCAGCAAAAAATTATCGAACAGATTTTGCAAAAAAAGCACGATCTGTATTTTCTCACAGCCAAACGAGGACGCGGTAAATCCGCGCTGTTAGGTATTCTGGCCGATCGACTCAAAGCACCGATTTTTTTGACCGCCGCGAATAAAAATGCGGTCGAAACATTACGCAATTTTGCCGCAAGCGACCCGCAATTTATCGCACCGGACGAGTTAAGCGCACGCCTGCGACAAGATCCGGCGTTTAGCAAAAATGCTTGGCTTTTTGTGGACGAGGCCGCGATGATTCCGCTTGCACAGTTGCAAGGATTTACGCGACATTTTCAGCATATTTTATTCAGTACCACAATCCATAGTTACGAAGGTACGGGACGCGGTTTTGAAGTCAAATTTAAGCAAAAAATCGACCGCACTTTTTTGTCTTTCGAACTGCAACAACCGCTGCGTTGGGCGGAAAATGACCCGCTCGAACTTTTTATCGAAGATCTGCTGCTTTTGAATGCGGAAGAGGCATTCGGGCGACTTGATTATGCGCGGCAAACGGATATTCATATTCATGAAATTTCTCAAAGCAAATTAGTAAAATCGCCCGAATCTTTTTACGGTTTGATGAGCCTTGCGCATTATCGCACTTCACCGATTGATCTTCGCCGCTTATTAGACGGCCGGAAACAATGTTTTTATCTGGCCGAATGCGACGAAAAGTTGCTCGGTGCAATTTGGGCGTTAGAAGAGGGCGAAATACGAGACGAATACCTGCTCGAGCAAATTCGACAAGGCAAACGTCGCCCGAAGGGCAATTTAGTGCCGCAAGCGTTGTGTTTTCACGAAAATTTGCCGCAAGCTTGCCGTTTGCGTTCGTTACGGATTTCACGTATCGCAATAGCACCGCATTGGCAACGGCAGCACATCGGGCGTAAGCTAGTCGATTCGATCGAATGTCGCCATACCGATTTTCTTTCAGTAAGTTTCGGCTACACGGAGCAACTCGCCCGTTTTTGGCTTCAATGCGGTTTTATTTTGGTACATTTAGGCGAGCATCAAGACGCGAGTAGCGGCTGTTATTCTGCCATCGCCTTAAAAGGGCTTTCCGCACAAGGCGCGGAATTGGTACGAATCGCCGAACGACAATTTCGGCGCAATTTCCCTTTGTCTTTTCATCCTCTTGCGACGAACTTGGTTTCGGGCGAAACGGATTGGACGCTAAACGAAACGGATTGGCAAAGCCTAAAAGACTTTGCCTATTTCCATCGAACGTTGTTTTCCGTGCAACCGGCAATTCGTCGTTTGTTAAACCGTTTCGGCGAGCGAAATTTTCCGCACATTTTTGCCTATTTAACAAAAAAACAACTTCCGTTTAACAAGAAAAAAAGCGTAGAATACCTTCGTTTAGAAATTAAACAATTTTTACTGAAGAATAATAAAAGGACCCTTTATGACTGAACAAATTGAAAAACCAAAAGGCTGGTTTAAGCGCGCTTTGGAAAAATACGACAATTTCATCAAAGCCTATGATCTTGATTCGCCGAGCTGTTGTGGCGTGCCGAAAATGCGTGAAGATGAAAACGGAAACTTAAAAAAGGAAGATTCGCTCTTCAAAAAATAACCTGTTTTTATATACAGACTTTGGCTTGAATCCCATATTTTAATTCAGTAAACTATGCGTCAATTTTTATTCAAGATTGACGCATTATTTATGAATACCGCTTTTTTCCCCCTCGATCTTCCTACCGAACCGAATGATCATAAAATTTTAGGTAACGTGCTGCAGGGCGCCGATGCATTGGCGATTAGCGAAATCGCCGAGCAAAATGCGGGGCTGACGGTAGTGGTTACGCCAGACACCCGAAGCGCGCTGCGTTTATCGCGCGTATTAGCAGAATTAAGCCGCCTGGACGTGCGTTTATTTCCCGATTGGGAAACCTTGCCTTACGATACTTTTTCGCCCCATCAAGAAATTATTTCCTCGCGTTTGAGCGCCCTTTTTTATTTACAACAGGCCAAAAAAGGCATTTTTTTATTACCGATCGCCACTTTGATGCAACGCCTTTGCCCGCCGCAATATCTGCAACATAATGTTCTGTTGATTAAAAAAGGCGATCGTCTTGTTATCGATAAAATGCGTTTACAACTGGAAATGGCGGGTTATCGCGCGGTGGAGCAAGTGCTGGAACACGGTGAATATGCGGTGCGTGGTTCATTGCTGGATCTTTTCCCAATGGGAAGTGCGCAGCCTTTTCGGTTAGATTTTTTTGACGACGAAATAGATTCTATCCGCACCTTTGACGTGGATACTCAGCGTACGCTAGATGAAATTCAGTCCGTCAATTTATTGCCTGCGCATGAATTTCCAACGGACGATAAAGGCATCGAGTTTTTCCGGACTCAATTTCGAGAAACTTTCGGCGAAATTCGTCGTGATCCGGAACATATTTATCAACAAATCAGTAAAGGCACATTGATTTCCGGTATCGAATATTGGCAACCGTTGTTTTTTGCGGAAATGGCGACCTTGTTTGATTATTTGCCGCAGCAGACTTTGTTTATCGATATAGAAGGTAATCAAGAGCAAGGGGAACGTTTTTATCGCGATGCGGCACAGCGTTATGAACAGCGCAAAGCGGATCCAATGCGCCCTTTGCTAGCTCCGCAAAAATTGTGGCTGAATGTCGATGAAGTGAATCGCAAACTCAAATCTTATCCTCGTATTAGCTTAAAAACGGAAAAAGTGCGCTCATCTGTCCGCCAGAAAAATTTACCGGTGACAGCATTGCCGGAAGTGACGATTCAATCGCAACAAAAAGAACCGCTTGGGCAACTTCGTCAATTTATCGAACAATTTAAAGGCCATATTTTGTTTTCCGTGGAAACGGAAGGGCGCCGCGAAACCTTGCTGGATTTGCTTTCACCGTTAAAACTCAAGCCGAAACAAATAAAATCGCTTGCTCAGGCAGAACAAGAAAAATTTAGCCTGTGGGTAAGTTCGCTCGAACAAGGTTTTATTATTGAACAAACGCCGCCGCTTGCGATTATCGGCGAAGCGAATTTGCTTGGTGAACGCGTGCAACAACGCAGCCGCGATAAACGCAAAAGCGTTAATCCCGATACGCTGGTACGCAATCTTGCAGAACTGAAAATCGGCCAACCGGTGGTGCATTTGGATCACGGCGTGGGACGTTACGGTGGTTTGGTAACGTTAGATACCGGCGGTATTAAAGCGGAATATTTACTGCTCAATTATGCGAATGAATCCAAACTCTACGTACCGGTGACTTCGCTGCATTTAATTAGTCGTTATGTCGGCGGTTCGGAGGAAACTGCGCCGTTGCACAAACTCGGTAATGAGGCTTGGGCGAAATCGCGCCAAAAAGCGGCGGAGAAAATTCGCGATGTGGCGGCGGAATTACTGGATGTGTATGCGCAGCGTGCGGCGAAGAAAGGCTTTGCATTCAAATATGATCGTGAAGAATTTCAACAATTTGCTGCGACTTTCCCGTTTGAAGAAACCCATGATCAAAAAATGGCTATCAATGCGGTGCTCTCTGATATGTGTCAACCAAAAGCCATGGATCGCCTTGTGTGCGGCGATGTGGGGTTTGGCAAAACCGAGGTGGCGATGCGTGCCGCATTTTTAGCTGTAATGAATCATAAACAAGTCGCCGTATTGGTGCCGACCACGCTGTTGGCACAACAACATTACGAAAATTTCAAAGATCGTTTCGCCAATTTACCGGTGAATGTGGAAGTGCTTTCTCGTTTTAAAACCGCCAAAGAACAAAAACACATTCTGCAAAATTTATCTGAAGGCAAAGTGGATATTTTAATTGGCACGCATAAATTAATTCAGTCCGATGTAAAATTTAGTGATTTGGGCTTGTTGATCATTGATGAAGAGCACCGCTTTGGTGTCGGACAAAAAGAGAAAATTAAACAACTGCGCGCAAATATTGATATTCTCACACTCACAGCGACGCCGATTCCGCGTACGTTGAATATGGCGATGAACGGCATTCGTGATCTTTCGATTATTTCCACGCCGCCGGCGCGTCGTTTGAGCATTAAAACTTTCGTGCGTCAAAAAGATGATCTCGTAATACGCGAAGCAATTTTGCGCGAAATTCTGCGCGGTGGACAGGTTTATTATTTGCATAATGATGTGGCGAGTATTGAGAATACCGCCGAACAACTTGCCGCACTGGTGCCGGAAGCGCGCATTGTCGTCGGGCACGGACAAATGCGTGAACGCGAGCTGGAACGCGTAATGACTGATTTCTATCACCAACGTTATAACGTGCTAGTGTGTTCTACGATTATCGAAACCGGCATCGACGTGCCGACTGCAAATACCATCATTATCGAACGAGCCGATCACTTTGGTTTGGCGCAGTTGCATCAATTGCGCGGACGGGTAGGGCGTTCTCATCATCAAGCCTACGCGTATTTGCTCACGCCGCCCCCGAAAATGATGACGAAAGATGCGGAGCGTCGTTTAGATGCGTTGGAAAATCTGGATAATCTCGGTGCCGGCTTTATTCTTGCCACTCACGATTTAGAAATTCGCGGCGCCGGCGAATTGCTTGGTAACGAACAAAGCGGTCAAATTGAAAGCATCGGTTTTTCGCTTTATATGGAATTGCTCGACGCAGCGGTGAAAGCCTTAAAAGAGGGGCGTGAACCATCGCTGGACGAATTGACACAGCAACACGCAGACATTGAATTACGCATTCCGGCGCTATTGCCGGAGGATTATTTAGGCGACGTGAATATGCGCTTATCCTTCTATAAACGTATTGCCGCTGCGGAAAGTAAGCAAGAGTTGGATGAGCTGAAAGTGGAATTGATCGACCGCTTCGGTTTGTTGCCGGAGGCAGCGAAAAATTTGTTACAAATCGCTGAATTACGTATGCAAGTTGCACCGATCAAGGTATTGCGCATCGACGCCGGTACGCAAGGCGGTTTTATCGAATTTGCACCGAGCGCTAAGGTGGATCCGGAAAAATTTATTCGGTTGATTCAAAAAGAACCGATTGTGTATCGTTTTGACGGGCCGCTGAAGTTCAAGTTTATAAAAGATTTGACTGAAACCAACGTGCGGTTGGCATTTGTGGTGGAATTAGTGAAAACGTTAGTCGAATAGCTTGCATTCGGTTTTATTGTACTCTCGAAATAGCACCGCATTGGAACGGCCTCCAATGCGGTGCTATTTTTGATATCCGATGCATGGTTTTGATTCACCAATCGTCCGGCGCGTTTCTGCGGATTGGAAATCTTATGTCGGATTCTATGTTATTCATTAAATAAATTTTGCCAGAAATTGCGGATAAATTTCCTTTCTTTGCTAAATTCATAATGCGCGACCACAGGTGGCTTGCCTAATAAATTCAAATGGTGAATGGTATTGCGCAAATCCACGTAACATTGCTTTAATGCATCGCAATCTTCTGTGCTAATGATATTTGCCGCCGCCATTGAGTCAAAAATACGTACGTTATCCGACCATTTGGTCAGCTTCGGATCTTGCGGTGCGTTCGCCAACATTAAATATTGTGCAATAAACTCAATATCGGTAATTCCACCGCGATCGATTTTAAGATTAAATTCGTTGGTTTGAGAATGAGACAAATGGCTAAACATTTTTTCTCGCATTTCAGTGACATCTCGTTTCAGTTCGGCAATATCGCGCGGAGCGGAAAGTACCCGTTGTCGAATATTTTCAAATTTTTCCCGTAACGCGTTTTCACCGAATACCGCTCGGCTTCGCACCAAGGCTTGTTTTTCCCAGGTCCAGGCTTCATTGAGTTGGTAATTTTCAAAGGCGCTAAGCGAGCAACCGAGCAAGCCGGCATCGCCGGACGGCCGTAAGCGCATATCCACCTCGTACAGCACGCCGGCGCTCGTATTAAGGCTAAAAATGCTGATGATTTTTTGAGCTAATCGAAGATAGAATTGGTTACTGTCGATGACTTTTTTGCCGCCGACGGTTTCGCCTTCTATCGCGTCATAAAGAAAAACCAAATCCAAGTCTGATTTATAGCCTAATTCGATGCCGCCGAGTTTGCCGTAGCCGATTACAAGAAATCCTTTTTCTTCACCCTGCAAATGTTGAGGCGTACCAAATCTTGCGGAAACCTGTTTCCAAGCTAAATTAACCACCGCTTCAATAATGGCTTCTGCCAAATAAGTGAGATGGTCGCTCACTTTCATCACCGGCAAGGCACCTAAAATATCCGCCGCGGCGACGCGCAGTAAAATCGCCTGTTTGAATTGACGCAGTGCATCAATAAATTGTTCTTCATCATCAGGCGGCAGACGCAACAAATATTGTTGCAGTTCGTCGGGATAGCGGGAAAACGGCAATGGATTGCGCAAACTGTCTGAATTTAGCAATTCGTCCAGCAAAATCGGGTGCCGCGCTAATTGATCGGCAACCAATTGCGATTGTGCGCATAAATCAATCACTTGTCGCAAAGCTTGCGGGTTTTCCTGTAATAATTCGAGGTAAGTGGTGCGGCTGGAAATTTTCTCGATAATATGCAGTATGCGCGGCAGTAAAGCGCGGTAATGTGTTTGTTTGAAAATCAAGGAAAAAAGCGTTGGCATTAAATGCCCCAAGACTTCGCGTCCGCGCGCGCCGATTACACGGCGGTTCAAACTTTCTTTGAATTGCGCCAATTGCTCCAGAATCTCGTGCAAATGGTCCGGCTGAACGCCGGTTTCAGCTAACATTTGTTTGATTTCATCGAAATTCGCTTCGAGAAAATCTTGCCATTGATTTTCCGCGTTCGGATTCTCGCTTTCTTCGCTGCCGATTAGTTCCTTGAAAACCGACCGCACTTTTCCCTGTATTTGCTGCAAAATGTGGTAAAAATCTTGCCAATCTTTTATTAAATAGGTTTTTTCCACTGCATTGCCCGTCTTGTCCAGACAGCGAAAACGGCGGCAGCTTTCAATTAAACGAAGGCGATCCGTATCGTTTGTCGGCAGCGTTTGAGTTTGTCGGTCGTTAATCGCTTGCAGCACATTTTCCACACGACGTAGGAAAAGATAACTTTCCCGCAAGTCTTGAGATTGAACCTGCGAAATCAAACCGAGTCGGGCGATTTCCGGTAATAATTTAAGCAACGATGGCTGTTGCAGAGCGATTTCCCGCCCGCCACGAATCAATTGAAACACTTGCACGATAAATTCCACTTCGCGAATACCGCCCGCACCGAGTTTGATATTGTCTTTTAAGCCACGACGGCGCACTTCGCGTTCGATTTTGCCTTTCATTTCGCGCAGTGATTGGATCACACTGAAATCGATATAACGACGATAAACGAAAGGGCGCAGCATTTTTTGCAAATAAGCCGCATGCGGATCACCTTCCTGTGCACCTAAAACACGACTTTTAATCATTGCATAACGTTCCCAATCGCGTCCTTGATCTTGATAATATTGCTCCATTGCGGCAAAACTTAACGCCAGTGCGCCGCTCTCGCCGAACGGACGCAGCCGCATATCCGTGCGATATACGAAACCGTCAGGGGTGAATTCATCCAGCGCGCTGATTAAACGCTGTCCGAGGCGGGTAAAAAATTTGTGATTATCAATGGGCTTGCGGGCATTCGTGCCTTCAATGCGGGTCTCTCCGAGAGAAGGATAAGTAAAAATCAGGTCGATGTCGGAAGAAAAATTTAGCTCAAAGCCGCCCAATTTTCCCATGCCGAGAATATAAAGTTGCTGCGCGTTGCCTTGTCCGTCCACAGGCACGCCCATTTCGTCGCAGGCTTGCCGATAAAGCCAATCGCGTGCGCCGATAATCAGACTTTCCGCCAATTGGGAAAGACGCACGAAAATTTGTTCTACGCTCGCTAAGTTTAAACTTTGGCAAAAACTCAGTTTTGCCATTTCCGTATTGCGAAATACGCGTAAGGCGTTATTCAATGCGGTGCTGTTGGCGACTGTCGCCAGTCGGGCATTTAAGCGTGTCGAATATTCGTCGCAAGCGGCAAAAGTCGGGCTGTGTTCCCACCATTGCGCGAGCAGGTGCGGCTGTTTTTGCAGTACGTTTTCCACAAAATCGGACATTGCCACCGCATAGCCTAATTGTCCGATAGGATGATTTTCGTCAAAAGCGTATTGTTGAATGTGTTGATTAAGTTGATGCGCGTCGATTTCGGGAAAAGATTGGCATAAAAGGGTGCCGAGCGCGTGGAGTTTTTGTTCGATAAGGGTGGAAAATACGGTCATTATTTAACCTTTTTGATGTTCGTCTAAGCTGCGTAGCACACTTTCTTCAGGCGCTTTCGGTTGCAAACTGTCGAGCCAGCGCAGTGGCGTTTGCCAACCGCGCAACCAAGTTATTTGGCGCTTGGCGAGTTGGCGGGTGGCGCAAATGCCGCGAAAAACCATTTCGTCATGTCCGTAATCGCCTTGCAAATATTCCCACATTTGGCGATAACCTACACAGCGAATGGAGGGCAAATTAATATGCAAATCGTCGCGCGCGTAAAGTTTTTCCACTTCTTGTTGAAAACCGAGTTCGATCATCCGGTGAAAGCGCTGTTCAATGCGGTCGTGTAATAACCGGCGATCTTGCGGTGCAATAGCGAATTGCAACACGTCATAAGGTAAGCCTTCGCCTTTTTCTGCCGTTAGTTGCGTGAGGGTTTTGCCGCTGATGTAAAACACTTCCAAGGCACGATTAATCCGTTGCGAATCGTTCGGATTGATACGACGGGCGGATATCGGGTCGATTTTCGCCAGTTCTTGATGCAAGGCCGCCCAGCCTTGTTGCGCCGCATTTCGTTCGATTTCGGCACGCACGCGTTCATCGGCAGAAGGTAACGGCGAAAGCCCTTCAAGTAAGGCTTTGTAATACAGCATGGTGCCGCCGACCAGAAGCGGAATTTTGCCTTGCGCACTAATTTGTGCCATTTCGCGCAGCGCGTCATCGCGGAAATTCATCGCAGAATAACTTTCGGCAGGATCTAAAATATCGATAAGTCGATGCGGTGCTCGTATCAACTCTTGTTTGGAAGGCTTCGCAGTGCCGATGTCCATGCCTTTATAAATCAGCGCGGAATCAACGCTAATCACTTCTACCGGTAATTGGCTGCGCAGTCGAATGGCCAAATCGGTTTTACCGGATGCTGTCGGGCCCATTAAAAAAATTGCGGTCGGTTTCATTTATAACTCGTCTAATAAAGGCTGCCAGTGAAGCGGTTTGAGCAAGGCGTTAAATTCGTTGCGGTTGGCGTTAGTTAAGCATAATTCCGTGTCGCTTAATAATTTCACCGCATCGGCAAGCACACTGCAGTTTTTGCTTTCTAGTTGGGTGCAAAGGGCACTCAAAAATGATGTGCTGTGTTGTTCGTTGGAAAGTAGCGCCGTTATGCATTTTTGCAGATTTTGCGCGCGCAATAGGCTTGGTACTCGATTGAGCGTTAAGCGGCGTTGCGCGTGGTTGGCGATGAATTCAAAGCCGGCGCGGGTGAAATCTTCGCGTTGTTTTTCCCAGCGATTAAATTGTGCTTCGGTTAAGCGAAATACAATGGGAATTAGCAACGGTTGCTGTTCGACAGGTGTTTGTTGAAGCGCCAATTTCCATTGCAGTCGTTGCAATTTTTCTAATGACAGCAAGAAGAAATCTTGTTGCTGCTGCAACAGCAAGGCGCGGTTTTCGATTAATGCGAGTGCGCGAAGATGCGGTTGTGTTTTGAGGTCGGTTTCCGTCGCGCTAAAAGCCGGTGGCGCGGCGGAAAAAGAAGGGGCGGATGGCTCGATGATATGGCTCGAAGCAGCTTTTCCGGCTAGCAATTCACCGTACAATTTCTGTTCGATTTTGCCCGGTTGTTCCGTACGATAATGTGCGCGGGAGTCGCGATAACCTTCAAGCGTCGGGTAAGACGAGTTGCCGTCATCGGTCGAAAAATACGGCGAAATTTGCGCGTTTTTTTCCGTCGGCAGCGGGTTAGGTGCAAACATATTTTGTCCGGCGGCCGCGCGATTCGGTTTGTTCGGCCGAGAAGCCTCATAACTCGGCAGCGGTTCGCGAATTTCATTGAGGTTCCGATTTAGCACCGCATTGGAGGGCATATTTTCGGGCGCTTGAAATTGCATTTGCGCCGGGTTATTTAGTGCTTGGCTATTTAGTGCATGGCTCACGCCTTCATAGATAAAATCGTGAATTAAGCGCGGTTGGTGAAAACGCACTTCATGTTTGGTCGGATGTACGTTTACGTCCACTTCGTGCGGATTGAGATCGATAAATAAAACGAAGGCCGGATAGGCGTCACTCGGTAAATGTTCGGCGTAAGCCTGACGAATGGCGTGCATAATCACTTTGTCGCGCACCATGCGACCATTGATATAGCAATAGCTCAAATCATTTTGCGAACGATGGAAATTCGGCGCGGTGAGCCAACCGGAAAGATGCAAATCGTCGTGCTTCCAATCAATGCGTAACGCATTTTGAACAAAATCCTCACCACAAATGGCGCTGATGCGTTTAAGTTGCTGTGGCAGATCGGCGGCTTGACGATATTGGCGCACGATTTTGCCGTTGTGCGTTAAAGTGAGGGCAATATTGAATTTCGCCAAGGCGATGCGACGAATAACTTCGTCAATATGCGCGAATTCAGTTTTATCGGCACGTAAAAATTTGCGTCGCGCCGGCGTATTAAAAAATAAATTGGCGACTTCCACCGTGGTACCGACGGGATGCGAGGCCGGTTTGACCGTGGTTTCCATGTCACGTCCTTGGGCATAAACCTGCCAGGCTTCCGTTTGTTCGGCGGTTCGTGAAGTTAGCGTTAAACGCGAAACAGAACTGATACTGGCCAATGCTTCGCCGCGAAAGCCTAAACTTAAAATCATTTCGAGATCGTCAAGATCGGTGATTTTACTGGTGGCGTGGCGCGCCAAGGCGAGCTCAAGTTCATCTTTGGGAATGCCGCTGCCGTTGTCACGAATACGGATTAAGCCGGCGCCGCCGTTTTCAATGTCCACTTGGATTTTGTTGGCGCCCGCATCAAGACTGTTTTCCAGCAATTCTTTCACTACGGAGGCCGGGCGTTCCACAACTTCGCCGGCGGCAATTTGGTTGGCCAGTTGCGGGGAAAGAATTTTAATCGCCATTATTTTTCTCTTAACTTAATTTTTTGTCCGGTAAGGACTTTACCGTCTTTCAATTTAGGGTTGAGTTTTAAAATTTGATTCACCGGGATGTTGTATTCACGGGAAATCGCGTAAATCGTTTGGTCTTTTTGGACAATGTGATAAAGCGGAATTTCGCCTTTTTTCGGGTCAGTTTTCTTATCGCTTTTAGCAGACTTATTATCGCTTTTTTTATCGGCCGGTTTGGCGTTTTCTACTTTATTATTTTCTACTTTTTTATTTTCTGTTTTTTTATTTTCTGTTTTTTTAGGTTCGACCGTTTTAGCTTCGACGGCTTTCTGATTTTTGCCATTGTCCGGAATTTTTATAGTTTCGCCAATCCACAACTCTTTACGTTTAAGTTTATTAAGGGCAATGATGTCCGCCGTTTTGACGTCATATTTATTGGCGAGACTACCGAGGCTTTCACCGTTTTTCACTTTATGACGGATTAAGCTGTCTTTCACCGATAACTTGTCGGCGTCTTTATCTGCGTTTTCCTGTTCAACGGTGACGACGGATTTTAAATTGCCGTTGCGATAGGCTACCAATCCCTCGTAAATCATATAGGCGATGCGGCGCCGATAGGCTGGCGAATTGAGTTTTTGTTCTTCTTCCGCGTTGGATAAAAAACCGGTTTCCACCAACACCGACGGAATGTCCGGTGAACGCAATACGCCGAGACTGGCGTGCTGCGGCGTGCTGCGACTTAAGGTCGTCACTTTGGCGAAGCGGCGTAAAATATTTCTACCGATTTCGTAACCGGTGCGCTGGCTGTGTCCGAATTGCAAATCTAATACGGTTTGATCTAAATATTTGTCATTGTTATGTGAAAGCACTTTGCCCGCACCGCCTAATAGTTCGGAGCGTTTTTCGTCGTCTTCCAGCCATTGCCCCATTTCATCGTTTGCGCGGCGATTGGAAAGCACCCAAACGGAAGCACCGCGTTGGTTCGGATTTAACGACGAATCGGCATGAATGGAAACCAAATAATTGGCTTTAAATTTGCGTGCAATTTCCGAGCGTTCAGGTACGGAAATATAGTAATCGCCGTTGCGTGTTAATACACCGCGAAAATTGGGATCTTTATCCAATAAAGCTTTCAGTTCGCGCGCAATAGAAAGCGTAACATTTTTTTCGTAAATGCCTAAATTGCGTCCGACAGCGCCCGGATCTTTGCCGCCGTGGCCGGGATCAATGGCGATTATCCAAGGCGCCGCAAAAACCGATGTAGGAAAAAGCACGGTTGAAAAAAAGGAAAATATCCCGAAAAGAAACAAAAATTTTGCTTTCATGTGCAATGTGTAAGAGTTATAGCCGGCGAAGAATTTGTTCGCCCAATGTGGTTTGCGCGATGAGCGTAATGTTGCGCGCATCATCGTAATAATCGATATTGACCGATAAATCTGCCGGCGGAAGCAGCCCTTCGCCTTTTTCCGGCCATTCGATCAGACAAATGCAGTCTTTGGCGAAATAGTCGCGAATGCCCATAAATTCCAATTCCTCCGGATCGGCGAGACGATATAAATCGAAATGGTAAATCATTTTGCCCGCGACGTTGTACTCCTCTACTAAAGTATAAGTCGGACTTTTCACCTTGCCTTGATGCCCCAAACCTTGCACCATACCGCGTGTAAGTGTGGTTTTGCCGGCGCCTAAATCGCCGTTGAAATATAAAATTACGGCGCGATTTGCTTGGACTTGTAAAATATTTTCAGCCAACTTTTTGCCGAAACGGAGCATGGTGGATTCATCAGGAATATAACGGGTTGATTCGAGCATAGTTATCATGATTGATTAGCGTTAAAACGGTGCGAGATTTTACCCCATTTTAGGCGTTTTCGCGAAACGGATTTTGGTGAGAACGGCTATTTGCCGGTATGCTGCGGCAAATTGACAAAACGCCTGTCGAACAACGCGTTGGCTTGTGTCAAAGAATAGCACCGCATTGGAGGCGGCTTCAATGCGGTGCTATTTGGGAAGGGTAATTTCTGCCTCAAGCCATCGCCGCACCGTTTCATAAGTCGCCTAAAAGCATTTTCTCTTTTGGCATAAATAAAAAATCCGCTGCTTTTGCAACGGATTGTGAATTTGGAGCGGGAAACGAGGCTCGAACTCGCGACCCCGACCTTGGCAAGGTCG